>CAZTPB010000337.1:0-1001 GCA_964614555.1 uncultured Bacteroides sp. | reverse complement strand
GGAGATACGCAAGGCACTCAGAAACCATCCCGAAGTGGATTTCCTCTTCATCGCTGCACCGGAGTCATCCGACGAAGCATACAACAACTACGTGAAGGAGAACCTCGACGGGGAGGACTGCCACCTCATCACCCGCGACGAGTACAACCAGCTGATGGAACTCTTCCAGTTCAACGGCATCCCCCACTACGAGACTCTTGACAAGCTGGGCAACGTGGTGCGCGACGGCCTCAACTACGGTATCTACGACAAGGACGCTTTTGAAAACAAACTGAAAGAGTTGAAAAAACAATTGGAATAATCGGTTGTGCCGAAATGACATTCAAAGAAAAGCCCTGTCTTTTTGTAGAAAAGGTTGTCAATACAAATAAAAGTGCCAAATGTAAAGACCAAGCCTACAGACCACCACGTTGCCCTACTTGCGGAAGTTCCCTGCCAATATGCTGGCAGAACTCTGCCAAGCACATGGCAGAAGCCTGCCACCGTATTGGCAGACATCTGCCATACGGGGGTGGCAAACGCTTACTTATAAAAATTATGCCCGAAAGCAGCAAACTCATCCTCGCTTTGTACGCAACGTTTCCACCAGGCGCGAAGGAAGCCGGTGCCGTAGCCCGTGAGCTGGATGAACGAGGCTGGCACGGAGAGCAGGCCTATCCATAACGAACGGTTGCGAAGAGCAGAGTCAATACAGATGATGAGCGAGAAGAGGAACAGGGGAGCGAGGGCTATCAGGGTGGTTATCCATCCCAACGCAAGGACGGCCACAGGGCCGGTGATGCATTGGACACCCACTTCGGGGGCACGGCGGATGGTGAGTGCTCCCAATCCCATGAAGAGTATCCCGATAACCAATAGGAGCAGCAAGAAACCTACCCCCACGGTAAACACGGCAGGGAGCATGTGTACGAGCTTCAGCGACTCGGGATATTTCTTGTAGAGGTTGATGCGGGCAATGCCCGAGTTGTGTACCTGCTTGAAGAACTTCTTCAGGTCGGTAC
>CAZTPB010000336.1:0-1006 GCA_964614555.1 uncultured Bacteroides sp. | reverse complement strand
CTAATCACTAACCACTCTAATGTACTCACAACTGACCTCCACACCGACGGCAAGAAGGCCGGGAAGCTCCACCAGCAAACGTTTGACTTTCGAGCCACGGGTGGTGACCAGCGTGCCTTCCAAACCGTCGAGAGGACCTCCGACAATGCGGATCCGGCGGTTGTGCATCGAGGGAGTAATCTCAGAGGGAAGGTAATACTGCGGCGACAGGGCTGCAGCCGCTGCCTGCATGAAACGCTCCATGGCGGCATCGGGCACAACCATCGGTTCGCGCCACACGTCGCGGTGCCACCGGTACTGCAGGGTGGGTATCTGTCCGACGATGGCATCGAGGTTGCAGCGACTGTCGCGCACAAAAAGGAGGCTGGGTATGTAGGGGGTCTCCGCCAACACCCGCTTGCCGTGCCGGACGACTATCTGACGGACTTTTGGCGTGAAGACTGTGAAGCCCCGCTCTTCAAGCAGCTCGTAAGCACGCTGCCGGGCATTGGACCGCTTGAGGTCGCGCAGGACGAACCACTGTATCGTTTTTTCACCACTCATAGCACAGACAGGGCATTATTATCAATCCTGCAAGACGAGATATTTTGCTATCTATCATGCAGTTACGAATAAGCACCGTAAAAGTTCAGAGAAAATCTCCTTGAGTATCCGTCCGCATAGAAAGACGAGAAAGCACGCTCATGCTGACTTTTCTTTATTTTGGACAAATAGACTTTGCAAAGATAGTATTTTTCACGGAATTTCTCATTTTTTTTTTTTTGTTAACACTATTCCCCAAGGAATGGGTGAATAGTAAGACGGACTGTCATCAATAGTTGAATCCGAACTGCCAGAGGGGGACGAAGATGCCATGTCCACTCATTGGGCAATAATTACACAATTGGCTATAACTGAATATGATAGTCGCTATCCCATAGGAACATTGCATGTCTTAATCTTACAAGAATTATTATATTTTGCATCGGTAAGTCGAAAAATAATAGGGTTACCGATAAAGAATCGA
>CAZTPB010000335.1:0-1059 GCA_964614555.1 uncultured Bacteroides sp. | reverse complement strand
TGATTGGAACCAGGAAGGCAAAGCTGCTTTCGGAGCTTTCGAGAGACTAATGGGATTTATTGGAGAAAGGAAAATAAAAAATGCAGTCATCAACAGAACTTAGAACTTTATTACAGCGAATCGATCATAAAGGCTATTTCCTCTGCCAACTATGATGATGAACCTTCCGTGCCTAAAGGGATCATGTCCCAACTTCCTTCGTCCCATCTATTCATACACCGAGTGCCAGCCAAGCTCCTGGACAGGGTCATGCCCTATGGTAAACACCGATGCCGGCTACAGCTCTTATTTTTTATTGATTGTTACTGACCATGCTTTATCTGTCACGGTACTGATTCATTCAGTGGACGCTTTACCGCTACAGACTCAGTGTGGTCTCTTTGCTGATGATCTCCTTTTTAGACTGCATCGTTAACGGGTTTCTCTTCCAGAACCCTGCCCGATTCCTGTCTCTGTCAGAACCCCGGCAGAGTTCTGGAAATTCATTTTCTTGCTTTCTTTATGCAGCTGCCTGCATACTTTCCTTACATGGACGTTTGATATCTTTCAGCAGCTTCTCCGGGTCATACTTTGTTCCTGTTTTCAGAATCGTATATATCACCCTCAGCAGCTTGCAGGCTATCACTATCAGTGACTGCATCTTCTTAAGGGGATTATCTGCTCTTGTAGTGTAATACTCATGCAACTGCTTGTATTCCCCTGCATGGGACACTGCCGATTTCGCAGCCTGGAACAGCCAGTATCTCAGTCGCTTGCGTCCCCTGTGGCTTATTTTGGTCTGTCCCTTATGTTTACCTGAACTGCTTGCCACCAGACTCATTCCGCTTAATTTCTGGATTTCCTTTGCATCATCAAAACGACTGATATCACCCATTTCTGCCAGTATTCCGGACAGTATGTTTTCTCCCACACCTCTGATTTCTAGAATGTTTTCCGCATGGGGAATCTCCATGCACTTCCTGTGCAGGGCACTTTCAATCTCCGCCAACTGCTCATCCAGATTTACTATCTGCCGGGCAAACCACTTCACTGCTTCCCTTCCTGCATCGGTACCATCCT
>CAZTPB010000334.1:0-1062 GCA_964614555.1 uncultured Bacteroides sp. | reverse complement strand
GTTAACTCAAGAAAATCTTGCTGAAAAAATAGGACTTTCAAGAAATTATTATTCAGCTGCTGAAAGAGGTGTTTACTCTTTAAATATTGATAAATTAGTAGAGATAATTAATATTTTGGATTGTTCAGCTGATGAGATATTTGCCGATGTAATTAATAAAGGTTATCAAGTTAAATCTTCACTATTATCTGATAAGATTTCAGTCCTTCCTAAAGAAGAGCAGGAAAGAATCCTTGCTATAGTTGATACTTTAGTCGAAACAGCAAAAAAGAACTGATAAACTGCAACATCAAAAAGTTGCAGTTTGTTTTTATTTCTATGACATCAATCGACATATTTTTCTGATTTTATCTTGTATAATAATCGCATAACGATTACAATAATCGTTAGACTATTATTCAAAAAAGGGTGAAAAAGAAATGTATGTAGAAAAAAGAACAGCGTGTTTTACAGGGCATCGTCCGCAATCAATTCCTTATCTTTGGGATGAAGGTTCTGAACTGAGCTTAAGACTCAAAGATGAATTGAGAAATATGATTATTGACCTTATTGATAATCACGGAGTAAGTCACTTCATTTCAGGTATGGCACTCGGCGTAGATATGATTGCTGCTGAGATTGTTCTTGAATTGAAAAAGAATTATCCGAACATTACACTTGAATGTGCAATTCCTTGTGAAACACAAGCAAGAAAATGGACAGAAAAATATAGAGATAGGTATTTCTCAATAATTGAAATGTCCGACAAAGAAACACTTTTGCAAACACATTATACTGCTGATTGTATGCATAAAAGGAACCGATATATGGTTGATAAATCTGATTATGTAATAGCAGTATGGAACGGTTCTTCTTCAGGAACAGGAAAAACCGTTCTTTATGCAAAAGAAAACAACAAACAAATTATTCAAATAAAACCATAAGAAATAAGAGTGTGCGAATTAATCGTACACTCTTTTTTATTAAGGGAGGTCTTTGATGGAAGAATCAAGTAATTGGGTAGTGCAAAATCTACAAAATGCACTTACCACTTGGAACGATAAATTAAGTGAAATATGGCTT
>CAZTPB010000333.1:0-1081 GCA_964614555.1 uncultured Bacteroides sp. | reverse complement strand
AAGGCATCAGCTTCGTGGAGCTGAACAAGAAGGACATCGTCCGCCACAAACTGGTGACAAAGATTGTGGAGGCGTATGAGAAGTTTGAGAAGGAGAAGGAGAAGGAGACCCTCCCCCTTACCCCTCCCAAGGGAGGGGAGTGAATACTCCTGTCAATGATGAACAAAAAAGTGAATAAGAACAAAGAGTTAGTAAGTAATAATAAGTAAGATAATTAATTAACAACCAGATCATTCTTCTCCCCTCCCTTGGGAGGGGCAGGGGGGAGGGTCCGACAAATTTACTAATATGAAAGCATTAACTGCAACAGAGTACAACTTCCCCGGACAGGTGGGAGTGTATCACGGAAAAGTACGTGACGTGTATAACATGGGCGACAAGCTGGTGATGGTGGCCACCGACCGCATCTCGGCTTTCGATGTCGTATTGCCCAAGGGCATCCCCTTCAAGGGACAGATGCTGAATCAGATTGCCGCCAAATTCTTGGATGCCACCACTGACATCTGCCCCAACTGGAAGTTGGCTACCCCCGACCCCATGGTGACCGTAGGCGTGATGTGCGAAGGTTTCCCCGTGGAGATGATTGTACGCGGCTACCTCTGCGGCTCGGCTTGGCGTGCTTACAAGAGCGGCGTGCGCGAGATTTGCGGAGTGAAACTTCCCGAAGGTATGCGCGAAAACGAGCGTTTCCCCGAGCCTATCATCACCCCGACAACCAAAGCCGAAATCGGTGAACACGATGCGGACATCAGCAAGGAGGAAATCCTGACTCAGGGCCTCGCCACCCCCGAAGAGTATGCTTTGTTGGAGAAATATACACTGGCCCTCTTCAAGCGCGGCACGGAGATTGCGGCCGAGCGTGGCCTCATCCTTGTAGATACGAAGTATGAATTTGGAAAACACAACGGCACCATCTACCTGATGGACGAAATCCACACGCCCGACTCCAGCCGCTACTTCTATAGCGAAGGCTACGAGGAGCGTTTCGAAAAAGGCGAGCCTCAGAAGCAGCTCTCCAAGGAGTTTGTACGCGAATGGCTGATGGACAACGGATTCCAAGGCAAAGAAGGCCAGCAAGTGC
>CAZTPB010000332.1:0-1084 GCA_964614555.1 uncultured Bacteroides sp. | reverse complement strand
CGGGCCATCTGGGCTTGGTGGTCAAAGCCCGCCTGCCGGCGGGAGATATACTCCCGATACCCGGAGCGGGAGACGGTGGCTCTCGGTGTGGTGCGGCGGTGGAGCCGTTCCAGATGGATGATGAGATTGGCGGTGCGTTCCAGCAGAGTCTCATCGTGAGAAATATAGAGGATGGGGATGGGGCAGGACAGCAGGAAACCCTCCAGCCATTCCAGCGTGGCCAGATCCAGATCGTTGGACGGTTCGTCCAGAAGCAGGATATCAGGACGGCCCAGCAGGAGCAGGGCCAGACGGAGCTTGACCCGCTCTCCGCCGGACAGGGTGGACATAGGACGCCAGTCGTAAAACAGCTCTGCGGTCAGCCCCACCTGCCGGGCGGTTTTGTCCAGCTCCCGGGGATCGGTATCCGCAAAGGCGGCGTTGGTCTGACAGAATTCCAGCACGGTCTGCCCCAGCTCGAAGGGTGTCAGCTCCTGGGCCAGATATCCCTTGTGAAGGCCTTTGTCCATGACCTCGCCGGTCCATTCCGCATAGGGCTCCACCAGTGTGGGGTCAAACAGCAGTTTCAAAACGGTGGATTTTCCGTTGCCCTCTTCTCCGATGATGGCGGCCCGGTCGCCGGGCGCCAGAACGAAGGACAGCTTTTCCACCAGTGTAGTCAAATCCTTTTTGTGGGTGATGGTGAGGTTCTTCACCTGAAACATACGCAATTCCTCCTTTTGCAATGAAAAAAGCCTGCCCTCGCGACAAAGGCAGACTTACATGACAAAAAGGCGCACAGGCGCAGAGATAGGATACCTCTGCGCGGCGGTCAGCAAGCTGTCCTTCGGTCACGAAAGCCAAGACCCATCGTTTCGATGAGCCTTATCGGCACTATGGTCATGACACGAACGAAAGCTTACTTGCGCATCTTTTCACCCTTTTCTGTTTTAAGTGAATTCAGTATAGCACGGGCGGGGGAGGTTGTCAACGAGGGAGGGACAAGGATTGCAGGGCTGCAGGGGGAGCAGTAAAGTGTTTGCAACCGGGGGAGAAAAGTGCTAAAATAGCGCCATCACAAAAACCGAAAAGGAGATTTTGCGCA
>CAZTPB010000331.1:0-1115 GCA_964614555.1 uncultured Bacteroides sp. | reverse complement strand
TGGCGTCGGCATTGCCCAAGCGTTGCACCAGCTTGTAGGCGATGTTGCCCACTTCGAGGTTGGGGAATACCAGCACGTTTGCCTTGCCGGCAATCTCACTGCCCGGAGCCTTACTGCTTCCCACCGAGGGCACGAGGGCTGCATCAGCCTGCAGTTCACCGTCAATCTTCAACTCAGGTGCCAGTTCCTTGGCCAGTGCCAGAGCCTCTGTCACCTTGTCCACCACCTCGTGTTTGGCTGAACCCTTGGTAGAGAAGCTCAGCATGGCCACACGCGGGTCTTCAAATCCGGCCACGGCCTTGGCTGTCTGTGCCGTGCAGACGGCTATCTGTGAGAGCTGTGCGGCATCCGGCATAGGAGTCACAGCCACATCGCCCACTACGAGCACACCGTTTTCACCGTATTGCGGTGTCTGGGTCACCATCAGCATAGCACCCGACACACAAGTGATGCCCGGTGAAGTCTTGATGATTTGCAGGGCAGGCCGCAGCACATTTCCCGTCGTGTTGCGTGCACCGGCCAGTTGTCCGTCAGCATCGCCGGCCTTGATGATGAGGCAGCCCAGATAGAGCGGGTCGAGCACCAGTTTACGAGCCTCTTCAATAGTCATGCCTTTCTTTTTGCGCAGTTCGCAGAGCAACTCTGCATACTCCTCCTTCTTAGGGTGATTTTCGGGGTCGATGATGGTGGCTTCACCGATGTGGGCCAATCCGAACTTCTCAGCCAGTGCTTTGATTTCTTCAGGGTTGCCGATGAGGATGAGGTCTGCTATTCCGTCGGCCAATACCTGGTCGGCAGCTTTGAGGGTACGTTCTTCCGTACCTTCGGGGAGAACGATACGTTGCTTGTTGGCTTTCGCACGTGCAACGATTTCACTGATAAGATCCATAATTATTCTGTGTGTTATAATATGATATTGTATCTGAATTTCTCATTTTGCTATGATGCTGCAAAATTACTATTTTTTGCCATATCTGCATTACAAATCAGAAAAACTTTTTTCCCTACCTGAAAAAAAGTTTTCTCAGGCAGGGGAGTTTTCGCGCTGAGTCTGACCCGAATCCCATTTTCTACAACTAAAAAAACACTTTTTTCTTTGCTTGTATATAAAATTT
>CAZTPB010000330.1:0-1122 GCA_964614555.1 uncultured Bacteroides sp. | reverse complement strand
GGGTATAGTTGGCTTCATGGTGCCACTCTTCGCTGTTGTGATAGGCTTCGGCGGCGGCCAGCTGCATGGGGCGGAAGGTGCCGGAGTCTATGTTGCTCTTGATTTTCAACACCCATTGTACGAACTGTGCATTGCCGGCCAGCATACCAACGCGCCATCCCGGCATATTGTGGCTTTTGCTCATAGAGTTGAACTCGATGCAGCATTCCTTGGCACCGGGCACTTGCAGAATGCTCAAAGGCTCTTTGTTGAGGATGAGGCTGTATGGATTGTCGTTCACGATGACAATGTTCTTCCTGCGGGCAAAATCGACCAATCGTTTGTACAGTTCTCGGGTAGCGTTGGCACCGGTGGGCATGTTGGGATAGTTTGTCCACATCAGTTTTACGCGGCTCAGATCCATCTTTTCCAAAGTGTCGAAGTCCGGTTGCCAGTTCTTCTTCTCCAGCAGGTCGTAGGTGACGATGTCGCTGCCCAGAATCTTGTTCAGCGATGTGTAGGTGGGGTATCCGGGATTGGGCACCAGCACTTGATCGCCGGGATTAACGAAAGCCAGGGTCACGTGCAAGATACCTTCTTTCGAGCCTATGAGTGGCTGGATTTCTGTAGCAGGGTCGAGCTCCACTCCGTACCATTTTTGGTAGAAGTGGCTCATGGCCTTGCGCAGTTCGGGGATACCCACGGTAGGCTGATAGCCGTGTACGTCAGGCCGTCTGGCTTGTTCGCACAGCACCTCGATGGTCTTTTCCGAGGGGGGCATATCGGGGCTTCCTATGCCCAGACTGATGACATCCTTTCCCTCGGCATTCATCTGTGCCACCTCTTTCAGTTTGCGGCTGAAGTAGTATTCATTTACGTTTTCCAGCCGTTTGGCGGGTTGTATATTCATATTTTTTCAATCCTTAACTTTTAATTTTCACTCTTCACTCTTGATTCACCCTGTATTCTCCTAAGATTTTCAGTTCCTTGATGAGCGGGGTGATAGCGTCGATGGATTGGCGGTATCGCATATAGTCGTCATACGTCACGTCGATGTAGAAGAGGTATTCCCATTCGCGTCCGATGATGGGTAGCGACTGGATTTTCGTCAGGTTGATGCGGTAGAAGGAGAAAATGCTCAAT
>CAZTPB010000329.1:0-1137 GCA_964614555.1 uncultured Bacteroides sp. | reverse complement strand
GGTGGCAAGTTCCCCTTGTGGCTCACTCCCGATCAGGTGGTAGTTCTTCCCATCTCTGAGAAGTTCAACGATTATGCTTATCAGGTGAAGGCTTACCTCGACAGTCAGGATGTGCGTGCTCTTGTAGATGACCGCAACGAGAAGATTGGTCGCAAGATTCGTGACAATGAAATGAAACGCATCCCTTACCTGCTGATTGTGGGCGAGAAAGAAGCTGCAAATGGCGAAGTTTCTGTCCGCAAACAGGGTGAAGGCGACCAAGGAAGCAAAAAAATTGAAGATTTTGCAAAGATTTTGAACGAAGAAGTTCAAAATATGATAAATAAATACTAAATTTGCAGCCGCTTACGCATAAGCAACTCGGAGAACCAACAATCCGGGTTGCTTTTGTGTTGACAAGATAAAGAATGTATCAATAGAATAAAAACAAAAAACTCGAAAGAAAAACGTTAGTTTTTGAATGAAGAACGACAATTTGAAGGGGCAACACAGAATCAATGAACAGATTCGTGCCAAAGAGGTCCGCATTGTGGGCGATGATATGGAACCGGCCGTTTATCCTATCGCACAAGCTTTGAAAATGGCAGATGATAGAGAGGTAGATTTGGTAGAAATATCACCCAACGCACAGCCGCCTGTATGCAAACTCATCGATTATTCTAAATTTCTTTATCAGTTAAAGAAGCGTCAGAAAGAGCAGAAGGCCAAGCAAGTGAAGGTCGATGTCAAGGAAATCCGTTTCGGACCTCAGACAGATGACCATGACTACAACTTCAAGCTCAAGCATGCCATCGGTTTCCTTCAGGATGGAGACAAGGTGAAGGCTTACGTATTCTTCAAAGGGCGTAGCATCCTTTTCAAGGAACAGGGTGAGGTGCTTTTGCTCCGTTTTGCCAACGACTTGGAGGAGTATGCCAAGGTTGATCAGATGCCCGTGCTCGAGGGAAAGCGTATGACCATTTTCCTTAGTCCCAAGAAAGGGATGACGACTAAGAAGGGAAATGCAGCCCAGCAGCCCAAGCCTGCCAAGGCCGAGAAGAAAGCCGAAGAGGCAGAGTAATGCAGTATTAAGCAGAGAGAACACGTGCGTAGCGCCATCGGTATAGTGCGCTGCCACACTATTAATAACAATTTAAA
>CAZTPB010000328.1:0-1138 GCA_964614555.1 uncultured Bacteroides sp. | reverse complement strand
GGCTTGATTCCTCCGATCAATCAATGGCAATAGTGTTTTCAAGTCCTCCCTCACAGGGAGGATTTAGGTGGGTCTTCAACTTTTTATATAATTATGGAAACAATTGGAATTTGCTGCGACCACGCAGGATTTGAATTGAAGAAATATGTCCTCCAATGGTTGGAGGAGAAGGGAATTGCCTACAAGGACTATGGTTGCTACGCTCCCGAGAGTATGGACTATGCCGACGTGGCTCACCCTTTGGCTTCGGCCATCGAGGCAGGCGAATACGAGCGCGGCATTGCCATCTGCGGTAGCGGAAACGGTATCAATATGACGCTGAACAAGCATCAGGGCATCCGTGCCGCCCTCTGCTGGTGTCCCGAGATTGCCGAACTGGCCCGTCAGCACAACGATGCCAACGTCCTCGTCATGCCCGGCCGCTTTGTGACAAACACTGTAGCCGACAGCATCCTCAACAAGTACTTCAACACCCCCTTCGAAGGTGGCCGTCACGCACGCCGCATCGAGAAGATTCCGTGCCAATAAGGACATAAGACAAAGAGTGAAAAATCCGATAGCCGTTGCTATATGATTTTTCACTCTTCATTCTTTACTTTTCCTTCTTTTCACTCTTCACTGCTTTCTTTTTTCTCCCTCCATTCTTTATAGCGTGCCAGTTCATCATGCAGATGATTGATGAGCCATCCCACTACTGCCACATCATCTACAAGACCGGCAAACAAGATAAAGTCCGGCAAGAAGTCCAACGGAGTCACTACATAAACGATAGCCGCCACACAGAGCAACGTCTTCCCCTTGTTGTATGCTTTATACCGCGCTGTGAAAACATCCTTCACATAGGCAGCCACCAACAACAAGTCATCCTTCACCGAAGCCAGCCCTCCACGATGAAGGTATTTTTTCAATTGCCCCACCACCAACAACACTTTTGCAGGGTTTTTCATCAGTCGTTCAGCCCGCTTCGGGTACGATGATTTGGTAAACTTCTCTATGATGTCCATACTATCCTTTACATTATTGTATATAATAACTGCTGCAAAGGTACAAAACTTCAACCAACTCCCCTTACTTTTGCCTCCGGCAAAAGTTAACAAAAAAAAAAAAACGCGAATTTCCGTGAAAATGTTTATCTTTG
>CAZTPB010000327.1:0-1153 GCA_964614555.1 uncultured Bacteroides sp. | reverse complement strand
GGCTCGGCCGGCACGGTGGTCGTCACACTCAACGAGGCTGCCCTGTGGACAGATTCACGCTACTTTTTGCAAGCCGAAGAGCAATTGGAGGGGACGGGCATCCTGCTGATGAAGGAGAAGTTGCCCGACACGCCCTCCATCACCGACTGGTTAGGAAGTGTCTTAAAGAAGGACGACACGGTGGGCATCGACCCCACGGTGAACAACCGCGACCAGGCGGAGGCTTGGGCCGACGAGCTGATGGAGAAGTCCGGCATCTCCCTGACGCACATCCCCACGGAGTGGTGGGACGAGCTTTGGCCCCTCCGCCCCCAGCTCCCTTGCGAGGAGGTGGAGATACAACCGCTTCCCCTTGCCGGAGAGAGTTGCACCAGCAAACTGGCGCGCATCCGCAAGGAGATTGGGGAGAAGACACTCATCGTCTCGGCCCTCGACGACATTGCCTGGACACTGAACCTGCGCGGACGCGATGTGCATTGCAATCCCGTGGTGGTGAGCTACCTCATCGTCACGCCCGACGAGGCTCATTTTTTTGCCCTACCTGAGAAAATTTCTTCTCCCGTAGAGGAATATTTACGTGAACACAATGTCACCCTCCACCCCTACGCGGACTTCTACCGCATGGTGGCGACCTTCGACACCTACCCCCTGTTGCTCCCCACCAATTGCAACGTAGAAATCAGCACCCGTTGCCAACGCCTCATTGATGAAGGACGATGCACCTTTGCCCCCTCGCCCATCCCGGCCATGAAGGCCATCAAGAACAAAGCGGAGATAGAAGGTTTCCGCAAGGCGATGGTGCGCGACGGTGTGGCTCTCGTGCGCTTCCTTCGTTGGCTAGAGGAGAAGATGGAGCGTGGCGAAGAGGTGACGGAGCTGAGCGCCGATGCCGAACTGACGCGCCAACGCTCGCACCAGGCACTCTTCCGCGACATCAGTTTCGACACCATTGCGGGATATGGCCACCACGGCGCCATCGTGCACTACGAACCTACGCCCGAGAGCGACATCCCTCTGCAACCCCGCGGCCTGCTCCTGCTCGATAGCGGTGCGCAATATATGGACGGAACGACGGACATCACCCGCACCATCCCCCTTGGCCCTCTCACCGACGACGAGCGACGCGACTACACCCTGGTGCTGAAAGGTAACA
>CAZTPB010000326.1:0-1159 GCA_964614555.1 uncultured Bacteroides sp. | reverse complement strand
GGTACCCTGGCCGAGTGGCTAGGCAACGGTCTGCAAAACCGTCTACAGCAGTTCGAATCTGCTGGGTACCTCGATAGAGAGAAGGATGCATTAGTAATGCGTCCTTCTTTTTTTGTTGTGGATTTTTCTATATTTTTTGTTGTGGATTATTCTATATTTTTCTATTAGCCTAATTTCTTCTTTGAGGAATTTAGGAATTGGATTAAAGAATGAGGTATAAGGAGTGTAGTCAACCGTATATGTTTTTGTATTCTCGTTATATTCACTTATGACGGTTAGGGATTTATAGGGTGTATCTATCGGTATATGAGGCAATAGACTACCTCCCTGTCTCTTGATACCTATAGGGAGAATATATTTGGTTCGGACAGGAATGCCGTCTTTAAACCCGGGTATCCATAAAGGCATATTACAGGCTATATGATAGGCGTTATAAGTTATTGTATCGCTTGTCGATGCAAGCACTATTGGTTCAAAATTACCTCTCATAAGTTCTTTGGGGTTCTTGGTGGGTAGAGGTGACTTGAATTCTTTGAATATTTTAATGCGACCGTTTCTGTCTATTTCCAATAGTACCAATGCTACAATTTCTGGTGTGTCAAATGCTGCATTTTTTAGTTCTTCTTGTATTTGGGCAAAATGTGGACTTTGTGCGATATATGCTTCCAAAGCCTGCTTTCCTCCTTTGTATTTGGGCATAACATCCGGGAGGTTACAAATTCTTCCACCGAATGTCAGTTCCACTGTCAATGTAGTATCTACAGCTATTCCATCCGCAGATATTATTGGATTCCATCCTTCCAAATTGAGGATAATTTCATTGATGGCTGAATCTATCTTTTGAGTGTGTATATCATAGGGCTTGTAATAATGGACTTCAACATAAGTGTCTCCATTCCAGTCCATCTTTTTGACTATTCCTGAAGTGTCAGTATTAAAAGCATTTAAATGCTGGAATCTTATGTCGGCTGCTGTCCAATTTTCAGTTCTTACAATGCCATAATTGGCAATGCTTCCATCTTTCAAAATCTCTATTTTGACAAATTTGCGCAATCCCATATATCTCTCATGTACAAGCGTGTCGATTCTATCCAAGATATATATAAATAGCACTTTCATTGATTTAAAGTAAAAAATGACCTGAAGATTCAAATAAAAT
>CAZTPB010000325.1:813-1207 GCA_964614555.1 uncultured Bacteroides sp. | reverse complement strand
TCTCCACGCCAATCTGATCCGAAATAAAACAATCATCAAACATTTCCTTAAGTCCTGATTTTTCCAGCTTGTGCTTCTGCACATTATAAGAACCGTTGGTTACGGCATACTGCTTAATCTGACCTTTCAGCTCCTGAAGTAACTCATATCCATTATCCCTAAATATAATAATGTCTCTTAACTGTTTACGATACTCAAGATGGAATTCTTCAAATTGTGTAAATCCAATTTTCTCTGTTTCGAAAAAATCTCGAAACCGCTCTGTAAATACCTTTTCTTTTTCAATCCTCCCCTCCTCCAAAAGCTCCCAGTATCTATCATTAATAGCAGAATATCTCTCTATCATCTCATCCGTACATTCCCCTAAATCGAAGTGTACAAAACAATTCTTCAT
>CAZTPB010000325.1:0-803 GCA_964614555.1 uncultured Bacteroides sp. | reverse complement strand
AAAATAGTCCCATCAATATCCCATAGAATTGCTTTAATCATTTGTTCATCCTCATAACTAACAATTTAGTAAACATATTTACTAAATTGTTACTATTCACTTAATAAGAATCCTTAGCCTGAAAACCTTTCAGATTTTCAAGCTTACTCTAAATAAATACTCATTTTTTAATATGCCTTATTTCTCTAACCCAAGTTCCTGTCATTAATCAACACACCCGTCAGGCGCTTCATTTGAAACTGTCTGACAAACCAGTCACACTTACATAAAAACAGATAATAAATATTAAGTCCACACCGATTCAACGACTCAAAATTGCCCTGCCCTTTAGAAATCACCAAATCAGCACCCCGAATCAACCCTTCTGCTTCCTCACTGACATAACCTAAAGAATTCCCTGCAATATTACTGCCGTTTCCGATAACCTTCACAATCTCCGTAAGTCCGACCGCCTTTGCATCCTCCATTGTAGCATCATTTAACACATTTCCGCCACGCACAATCACCGTAATATCTATCTGCGGATATGCCTTCTTAATCTCCTTTACAAACAACTTATCAAGTACAATCTCACCACAGTTATCCGTCAGATATACAAGTGATTTTCCCTTCTCCATATCAGACTTCAGTGCCGCCCACTCTTTTTCATCCACGGTATCATTCTCGGTTTCCGCAAACAATTCGCCCAGCTTCTTCTCATTCACTTCATTGAGCGCCCCAAAATCTATATAATTGCCAATTCGCGCCAAACGCAAAGCCTCCTTAAGCGGCTCCTTGGCATTAGCAATCATTTCTTCGAGCAC
>CAZTPB010000324.1:0-1241 GCA_964614555.1 uncultured Bacteroides sp. | reverse complement strand
CGGTTGCTTTTTTTGCTATTGATACAAGATGTTGTTTTCTTTCTTGTAATTCTTCAAAAAGGTTTTGTTCCATAATATTATTTAGTTTGGAGTGTTTTTACTAACTTCTCAAACTGCTCTGCACAGCTGTTTAGATTTTGCCACTTAACTTTTTCGTCAATATAATCTGAATATGCTTGTTGAGCATTACGTTGATTTTCCATTTGCTCATTATAAAGATTACAAAGTTCATCTGCTCTATCATTACAAATTGTGTTAAGTAGGTTCTTCAATCTATTGCCTTGAGAAGCATTCATTTCATAACGATCTTTGCTAAATATATGCTCTGTCCACTGTGGTATATTTGCTGCTTCTTCACAATCATTTCCCAATCTACGGATTGCATCATTATATTTATCAGCAAGTTCATCGCCTTGTTTGTGTAGTGCTAATTGTTTTTGATTTAGTTCTTGAACATTCTTGTTTAATTCCTTTACAAAACTATTTAACATTTCTATGAAACCTACAATATATGACTCTTGTTCTGTACTATGCGTTACAGATAATATTGGCTGCATAATATCATCAAGAGGTGCCTTGGCAGAGAAACGAATAAATTTTTGTACAGCTACTCCCTCGTCTCTTAAAGTTTTACGTATTAATTCTTCTACCAAATTCACTTCCGTTTCGGCTTTTGTATCCACCTTATTGATAATAACGTAAAGAGGTTTCTTCAAGTTTTCTTTTATCAAAGATATTGAACTCCGGTTCACAGTCCCTGCATTGACATCAAATACCCAAAACAGTGCATCACATTCATTGATAACACCGATCGTCCTTTCCGCATCTTCTTTGTCATTTGAATTAAAGCCTGGAGTATCAAGTATGCTGATTCTTTCCAAGTTAGGATTCTTGTATTTCATCACAAAATATTGAATCAATGAAGAAACACCTTTTACTTGATCCAAAACTTCTTTGCTAATTTTCTTGAATGTTTCTTCCGAAATAACCTTTTGTAAGTTATCTGGAGATACAAATTGGTATAAAGTGCTCGGCCCACCTGAAATATAAGTAGGAATAGCAGTGGTAGCTTTAGCACTGACAGGCAACAAAGGTACACTCGGATCATCTTGTGAGAGGATACGATTCACTATGGAAGTTTTACCGGCTGAGAACTCACCAACGAAAGCAATCGTTGTCTTTCCTTGAATCCAAGTCTTTTTTGCAGCAATGGCCCATCTTTGCAATCCACTTCCGAATAT
>CAZTPB010000323.1:0-1265 GCA_964614555.1 uncultured Bacteroides sp. | reverse complement strand
AAAAAAGAATTATAAACAGACAAAAAACAGAATAGTATGAAAAAAGAATTTGTATATGAGGCTCCCCAAGTGGAGGTAATGGAAGTGGCTGTGGAGAAAGGCTATGCCAATTCGGATCCGTTCCGCATCTCAGTGACAAACGAAGAGGCTGAGGGACAGACGGATGCTGATGGCCACACATGGTGGTGCCTCTAAAGAGGTGAACTGCCGCACCTGCAGCGGAACCGGGTTCTGCTGCAGGTGACACATACAAAAGAAAAAGAGTGGATGCGCAAAGTGAAGCCGCATCCACTCTTTTTTTCGTATCCTATGGGGGAAGGAATCTGTGACCTACATGTCTGCCAGTGACAAACCGTTGCAGGTGATGGCGTAGTCTTTGAACTGCCCCGTGGCCTGCAGGAATACCGATGCCTTGGCCTCCAGAGACGAAGGGATGTATTTGTCGATATTCCGCTTGACCTCAAAAAATGCTGCCGTATTGTCCAACTCGTTTTCGGCCACAAGGTCTATCTCGTTCTCCCCCTTGCGGTCCCACCAACTGCCTATCCGGGTATAGGCATGCTGTCCAATCAGCACCTGCTTGAAGTAGCGCTCGAGCATCAGTCCGCTAAAGACTTCGTAGTCGCGGTTGATGATGGCCTTCAGCCCTTCGTAGTTCTCAATCTCCAACATGTAGTTGTACTTGTAAATGAATCTGAACCAGAAGGTGAAGAAGTTGTCTGCAATCGTGTAGCGCACATTCTTTGTTGCGCTCCGCTCAAACAGTGGTTGCCGTTTGGCTATGATTTCGTATTCACTCTCCAACTTGGTGAGGTAGCCGCCAATCTCCCTGCCCACAACATCCTCAATGGCGGAGCGTGAGGTCTTGCCTCTGGCAATGGCGGAGAGGATGGAGAAGTAGATACCATAGTCCTTGCCGAACTCTTCGATGAGGATGGCCTTACCCTCGCCCAAGAATACGGAATCGGCTTTGACAATCTGGTTCAGCATCCTGGTCCTAGTAGTGGCACCGGCATCGACCAACAGTTGCACATATTTGGCCACACCTCCCGTAAAGGAATATAGCGCCAACAAATCTTCGGACGTGTAATGGGGATTGTATTCACCCAAGATGTCCTTGAGTACAAGGGGAGTAAAGGGACGCACTGTCATGAAGCGGGTCTGGCGATTATACAATGGTTCTTTCTTGTCTTTGAAGATCTTGGTCATCATTGAATAGATGGAACCGCATACAATAAGGTTGATATGCGCTTTCGTGTGATACA
>CAZTPB010000322.1:0-1319 GCA_964614555.1 uncultured Bacteroides sp. | reverse complement strand
CCCTTTGATATTGGCCAATACTTTCTCACTGAGACGGACGAAAGCCTGACTGGTACGTCCTGTAGAGACCTCCATACAACGCACACGGGGATGACCGAGCAAGCGGCTGCCGCCAAGTGCTCCGACCGTGTCGCAATAGCAGAGATTGCCGGCCTGCTCCAGCCATTGCAAGAAAGGCTCCTCGTCCCAAGCGGGAGAGAGGCCGGTGTTGAAGAGCACCTTGTGGTTTCCCAATCGGGCGAACTCCTCTTCATGAAGCAGGACAGTATTTTTATTGAGGCAACAGAAAATGACTTCGCTCCACTCCAACAAATCGCCCAAAGGCAGGAAGCGATACCCTTTGGCCGCAGCGGCGGGTTTCTCACTGCGGGCAAAGTAGGACACTTCTGCCCCAAAGAACTTCATGGCATCGGCTATCATGCCGCCCGACTTGCCGAGGCCGACAATGCCGACCTTCAGTCCGGTAATCTCGCGAGGCATCTCTTCCCAAGCCTCTTGCCCAAAACCATGAAGCAGGCGCACCAGTTCGCTCACCACATATTCCACCACACCCTCGTCGCCATAGTCGCGTATGCCGGTGACGGTGATGCCGTGCGCTTGGGCATAGCGTATATCTACGTTGGCACTCTCCGGTGAGTAGAGCGAGCAACACATACCGATGTATTTCACAGCAGGACACTGCGCCAGGATGGAGGCCGTCAGCGTGGAGGTATAGCTCAACAGGACAGCATCGGCATCGGCAATGCGACGGACTATTTCGGCTTCGTCCGCAGGAACATCCTCATACATCACTACCTCTTCTGCAAAGCCATTGAGTTCCTCTTCTGCCGAAGGGATGAGGCTGACAGGTTCGATGGCCACTAATTTCTTGAACATTTCTCTATTTGGATTTTCTGATTTTACAAAAAGGGCGTGTCATTACTCACCTTTCAGATGGTTACATGCTGACACGCCCTCCTTTTTGTTAAAGATTCATTTATTTACGGTTTCTATAAGAAGCTGAAGGTCAATACCACACCAACAACAAAAAGCAACAACACGGACAAACAACCTCCGCCCTTGTCATAGCCACTCTGAAGCCCCATCCTGACGGACAGGTCGTCTATGTACTCCTTGGCCTCCTTGAGGCTGCATCCTTTGGCCTCCCTGTATTCCTTTATTGCCACAAGTATGGTTCCACGCTCAATGAGTTCGGCGTACGGTCTGTCCTCTTCGGAGACCACATAACCGTTGGGCATAACTTTGGGTTCCATAACCACTCTTTCTTATTTCGGTAAGCCGAAGACATCGCTCAGTTCCTTCATCTGGGCATCGCTCAT
>CAZTPB010000321.1:0-1325 GCA_964614555.1 uncultured Bacteroides sp. | reverse complement strand
ATTGAAGCCGACGATGCGTCCGTCGCGCTTCACTACGGTTTGAATCATACGTTCTCTGTCCTTTTTCCGATGATATTGATAAATCGTTTCGCACTGTTCCCCTTTTTCCGCGAGCAGAAACAGCCTTTAATGAGTGGCAGGTCTTCTGACTTCCCCCTCGCCTCGATGCCTTCCCAACATTCGGTGTGTGTCAGCGAATGGTCAGTGGCTAAAATCTTATCTATCAAGGCGACTCAGGGGTTCACAGCAGCGCGTCTGTCCGGGATTTCCACCCGATTCCCTTTTAATCCCTCAGACAAATTAGTCTTTTGGAAACCAATCGGGGGACAAAGATAGTGCAAAGGTAAATACGAACAAAACAAAAATGGAAAATTATTTTTTTCAACCGCTTCTCCAACTCGCGCACCTCAGCGAGCAGGTTCCAGATGCCGTCTTCTGAGAGTACACCGCGTTTCAAGTCGGCAGGGAACAGGCCTGCTTCATCGTCGGCAAAGTCCTGCTTCCATTCATCGCTTCTTTGTTGTAGAAGGAGATAAGTCCTTCGCGACTGGAACAGACAGGGATGGTTTCACCATGAATGACATAGCAAATCAACTATGTAAATCCATAGACACCATCAAGACGTACAAGAAGCGCCTGTTTGCCAAACTGGAGGTGCGGAGCATTGCGGAAGCACTGTCGTATGCGACGAATTATAAGTTGCTGTAGAAAAAAATGACGGATAGTTGTTATAATTTCGAGATTTTGCATATCTTTGCTGATAATTAGTGATAAGAAATTTGTTATGAGTCCAAAGTTTAAGCAAGAAGAAGGTTTTGTTTTCAGGATTTTCTCCAACGAAGAGGAACGAAAACATATCCATGTTGTGAAGGCAGAAAATGAAGCTAAATTTTGGCTCGAGCCCAAGATAGAACTTGCAGAAAACTTTGGGTTTACAAATAAAGAGTTGAAGAAAATAACAAAAATGGTAGATGACTATGGAGACGAATTCAAGAGACTTTATGCAGAATACATCGGTCGCCGTGTTGATGATTAATTCTCAAGGAATGATGTTGTCCGTTCAAGGACAGGATTATTTCGTTTCATATAACCGTGTGCCATGGTTGCGCGATGCACGGGTCAGCAGTGTGTTGAATGTGCAGATGTGTGGTCGGAATGCCATAGAATGGCCGGAGTTGGATGTGGATCTTGAGATTGACAGTTTGCGACATCCCGAACGTTATCCGTTAGTGATGAAACGTAATATGTTGGATGTGGTCGGTTGACCACATCTTTTTTTTGTCACTTCGCATTTCCATTGTATCTCTCGTCCTCGCTCATGATGG
>CAZTPB010000320.1:0-1332 GCA_964614555.1 uncultured Bacteroides sp. | reverse complement strand
TTTTTTTACTCCCCCTTCACTTTGGTTCTTTAATGTTTTCACCACAGAGATTAAATCAGACATGCACTCTCATTTTCAGTGGGTGCAGAATTTTTTGTTTGAAGGAGCCTTCGATGTTCTTCCGCATACGGTAGAGGAGGAGAAAGAGGAGGCAAAGATCGGTATCGAAGCCGCGCAGGGAGGCATATTGGTCGATGGCACTGATGGACCTACTGATATTTACTCCCAATTGGTTGAAGAAACAGATGGACTCTTTTTCGTTGGGAATCTTTCCAATACGTAGGCGGTTAATGTCGATAAGGGCAAATCGGTAATGGTCTCCTTCACGGTGGAAGAAGATGTTGCCCGGATTGAAATCCTTGGGCATGATGCCTTTTGCGTGCAGGTCGGCTGTGAAGGCGATGAACTCACGGCCAATCTGTTCCTTCTCCTCCATAGAGAGTGCACTCTTCTGCAGGTTTTTCATCAACGGATAGGGCAGATATTCCGAAATGAAGTATCCTGTGTGGAAGAATCCGTGCTTGCGGCATTCGATATAGGCCACCGGACGTGCCGTCTCAATACCTCTTGCCAACAGTTCTTCGGCATATTCATAGGCTCGTTGTGCCTTGGTCTTCCTCAACCAAGTGTATATGACACAGTTGGCAAGTGTGGGGCGTTTGAAGCGTTTCACCACGAAGGGTTTACCCTCCCACACCACTTGCACTACGGTGTTGCGTCGGTTGCAGTAAGTCTGTACACTCCGGTAGTTACCTTTGGCCACTGCCCGGATATGTGCCGTGTAGGGCTGGTAGTCCGGATGGATATGTATCTTCATCTTCTCTCTACCTGAGTTGGTAATAGACGGTGTTGTTCTCTTGCAGGCAATAGATGCGCTTGTCGTGCAGGAGTTGGCACAGGGCCAGACAGAGACGGGTGTCTCCGAGGCTGGTCAATTCCTGCAATTCGCTGTAGAGATACTTTATATTCTGTGACAGTGTGCTGTAGATGCGATTACTGTCCGTTACGATAGTCTTGAAATCCAGTTTCATCTTCAAATCCTCCTTAATCGTTTGGTCTTCACATTTTGTGACTATATAACTGATTATTTGCGGAGGCAAAGTTAGCTCTTTTGCTTTTAAAAAGCGCAACCCTTTATTCCCTCTTACTGTTCTTTATTTCCTTGTATGGAGGCTTTTCAAGAGAATTAACGTTTTGGAGTGTTCTGAATTTCCTATATTCTATTCTTTTTAGGGAGGTTCTCAACTTCATCTGCAAGTTCAGTGCCAAAAAGTTGGCATACACTTCCCTACCCCCTCAATACCGTCTCCATAAACCGACTCATTAAAGTAT
>CAZTPB010000319.1:0-1338 GCA_964614555.1 uncultured Bacteroides sp. | reverse complement strand
ATGTGGGATGTTCGCCGGTAAGATTCCGGGATTGGATTGTGTGTCCATTGGTCCTGACTTAAGTCAGATTCATACAGTAAGAGAGAGCATGAACATTCCTTCTGTGCAGAGAGTTTATGCATTTGTCCTGGAATTGTTAAAAAGAATGAAGGCATACTAAATGAAAATTTTATACGAAGATAAGGACCAGATTGTGATTCACAAGCCGGCGGGAGTGGCAACACAGACGGCAAGACTTGGGGAGAAGGATTTGGTCAGTGAAGTAAAAAATTATATCAGTAAAAAGGATGGAACAACGAATCCCTATGTAGGCGTTATTAACCGTCTTGACCAGCCGGTAGAGGGAATTGTTCTCTTTGCTAAAAATACAAAAGCAGCCGCAGCGTTGAGTGCGCAGATGCAGAATGGCAGCATGCATAAGTATTATCAGGCAGTAATCTTTGGACATATGGATATGCCAAAGGGGACATTATCAGATTATATGGAAAAGGACGGACGCAGCAACACATCACGTATTGTATCTGCGGCCTCTAAAGATGCAAAAAAAGCTATGCTTGAGTATAATGTTATGGCAACAGTGGGTAAAATGCAGCTTTTGGAGATTCATTTACTGACAGGAAGGCATCATCAGATTCGAGTGCAGTTTGCAGGAAGAGAGCATCCTTTAATCGGAGATACCAAGTATGGAACACCGGAGAGCATTTCTTTTGGCAGAGATGTGAATGTCCGTGTCCCTGCATTGTGCGCATATAAGCTTGTCTGGAATCATCCGGTAACGGAAAAGGAATTAATAGTGAGTCTGACACCGGAGAATACTTTAATACAAGGAATGAGTAATTGTTAAGGACGGAAAATCATGAAGCAAAAGCAGAAAAATAAACAGACATCAATAGATATTACAAGCAGTGTGATTTCGCTGTATTTCTTTGTTATGCTTGGATTTTTTCCTTTATTTTATAAATATCAGTATGTAGATATGGGTGATGAAAAATATAAGATATTTTTATATTCGTCAGGTATCTGTGTAGTGGTATTTTTTTTAGGCTTTATTTGTGAAAAAGTGTATTTATTACAAAAAGACAGATATTTAATCGAAAAACAAAAGTTAGGAACAGATATTAATAATAAAATAACAATGCTTGATAAGGCAGTAATTATTTATTTTATTTGTACAATGATTTCGTTTCTGTGTAGTTCCTTTAAGGAAAAAGGGTTTTGGGGTGCTGATGGATGGAATATGGGACTTTTATCGCAGTTTCTGTTCATTGCAATCTATTTTCTTATAGCAAAAGGATGGAAGTATCAGAAATGGGCAGTGTGGCTTTTAATGGCATCCTC
>CAZTPB010000318.1:0-1347 GCA_964614555.1 uncultured Bacteroides sp. | reverse complement strand
GACTCCCTTGTGACTCCCTTGTGACTCTCATTCGAAAGGGAGGATAGATAGGAGAAGAAAGGGAACCATAGGGAAATGAGAACGGAAACGGAACACATACAGCGTCGTTCCATGCAACTCATCGCACATTATCGCAAACAGTACATACACTGTAGCAAACTGTAGCAAACTGTGGCAAACTGTAGCAAACACTACGTACATTAACAGAAACTCGTGTCGGAAAGTCGCTATATCTTTGCAGCGTATTTCAAATTTATTGTTTAACTAAAAACCCAAAAGATTATGGCAACAGGATCTGGTATTATCAGAAAAGTGAGCGGCAAGGTCGGCGACCTTGTCTATCGAGTGCAAAACGGACAGCAGGTGATAGCCGCCTACAATCCTCATGTGAAGAACCCACAGACTGCCCTGCAGATGCAGCAGCGCACCAAGTGGTTGAATGTACTGGCTATGTACAAGGTGATGAAGCCCTACCTGAAAGGGGCTTTTGAGAACAAACCCTCGGGACAGAACGACTACAACCGTTTCATGGGAATCAACCTGCAAGCAGATCCCGTCTATCTGACACGGGCACAGTTTGTGGATGGAGGCGCCATCATTGCCCCCTACCTCATTGCGCAAGGTTCGCTGCCTGCCATCACCCTGACGGGAAGCACCACCGACATTGTGGCCAGCTTCACCGATGCGGCCACCGTGGCAGAAGCATCGGCCTCCATCCTTTCCGGCGATGCACGATTCAAGCAGGGAGACGCCCTCAGTTTCTTTGTGGTGGCGCAACAGGTAAGTGCCGAAGGTACCCCCGTGGCACAGGCATACGCCATGAAGCTGACCCTCGACCTTACCGACACGATGCCCCTCTCTTCGCTCTGCACCGCCCGGTTGGGCATTGCCGCGACTGACGGGTTCGTCTGTGTGACCACAAACAGTGAGGTCTATGCCACGGCCGTGGTCCACACCCGCCGTACAGAGAAACTGCTGGTATCGTCGGCCCGACTGCAAGTGACGGGTGATATCGACACCCTACTCTCCGACTCCACCTTTGCAGCTTCGGCCAACTCGTTGGGCTACACCGAGGATGACATATTCTTGGAGCCTGACAGTACTGTATCCACCACGGGCAACGGTTCATCCGGCGCCGGTGGCACAGAGGATGACGACGCGGGCGGCAGCGACACGGGCGGCAACGACAGTTCCGAAGAGGAAAGCAACCCGCTGTAACGGAACAACGGAAAGAGGGTATATCTAAATGCCCTCTTTTCATTTTCTCATTAAGGTATGGTCGGGTATAAAAACAAGAAAAATCTGCGTCATCTGCGGATGAAAAGTGAATGATGCACACCCTCTTTA
>CAZTPB010000317.1:0-1355 GCA_964614555.1 uncultured Bacteroides sp. | reverse complement strand
GGTTGACAAGATTATCCTTGGCGGTATGGGTATGACCAATGACGACTATTATTTCTTCCGCAACACCTTCTCCAATGCCGGTGCACTCGACCGCATCATCTGCTTCATGAATACGACCGAGGACCCCGCCGTAGAGCGTCTGTTGATTCCTGATATGGCCCTGACGGCAGCTGAGTATTTCGCCGTAGAGAAGAACGAGAAGGTGCTTGTGCTCCTCACCGACATGACCTCGTATGCCGACTCATTGTCCATCGTGTCAAACCGTATGGATCAGATTCCTTCCAAGGACTCTATGCCCGGTTCGCTCTACTCCGATTTGGCCAAGATTTACGAGAAGGCCGTGCAGTTCCCCGACGAGGTGGGAGGCGGCTCCATCACCATCATCGCCGTGACCACCCTCTCCGGTGGCGACATCACGCACGCCGTGCCCGACAACACCGGTTATATCACCGAGGGCCAGCTCTATCTGCGTCGCGATTCGGATGTGGGTAAGGTTATCGTTGACCCCTTCCGTTCGCTCTCTCGTCTGAAGCAGCTGGTGGCCGGTAAGAAGACCCGTAAGGACCATAGTCAGGTGATGAATGCGGCCATCCGTCTCTACTCCGATGCAGCCAATGCCAAGACCAAGTTGGAGAATGGTTTCGACCTGACCGACTACGACAACCGTTGCTTGGATTTCGCCAAGGAGTATGCCGGAAAGTTGCTGGCCATCGACGTGAATCTCGACACCGAAGAGATGCTCGATGTGACGTGGTCACTCTTCCGCAAGTACTTCAAGATTGAGGAGGTCAACATCAAGAAAGAGTTTACGGACGTTTACTGGAAGTAATTAAAGAATTAAAAAATTAAAGAATGAAAGAATGAAAAAATGAAAGAGGATAGTGCGATACGGAATAAAAGCATGGAGTTCTCGGTACGAATGGTCAGATTGAACCGCTTCTTACAACGAAAAAAGGAGTATAAGTTGGCGGATCAAGTTCTCCGTTCGGGCACTGCAATCGGAGCTTTGGTGAGAGAAGCTGAATATGCCGAAAGCAAACCGGACTTTATTCATAAGATGCGTATAGCACTGAAAGAAGCGAATGAAACGTCTTATTGGTTGGAGTTGTTCTTCAACACAGAGATACTGGACGAATCAGCTTACACCTCAATAAAGGCAGATGTTGAAGAACTGAAAAAGATGTTGGTGTGTATCATCAACACTTCAAGGGCTTCGCTTTGATTCTCTTCGAGGAATTTGCCTTTAATTCTTTCATTATTAATTCTCTTCGAGGAATTTGCCTTTAATTCTTTCATTATTAATTATTAATTTTAACTCATTGTATGATAAAGTTTCAATATAACAAGACATCGCT
>CAZTPB010000316.1:0-1390 GCA_964614555.1 uncultured Bacteroides sp. | reverse complement strand
CTTCTCCGCGAAAGATGCGTTTGGTGGTTGATATGATTCGCGGTATGGAGGTAAATAGAGCGCTGGGTGTCTTGAAGTTCTCTTCTAAAGAAGCTTCTGCAAGAGTGGAAAAACTGTTGCGCTCAGCTATTGCTAATTGGGAACAGAAGAATGAACGTAAGGCTGAAAGCGGTGAACTCTATGTGACAGAGGTATTTGTTGATTGTGGTGCTACCCTCAAAAGAATGAGACCAGCGCCTCAGGGAAGAGGTTATAGAATTCGTAAACGCTCAAATCATGTGACTTTGTTCGTTGGTTCTAAGAATACTAATGATAATCAAAATTAAGAGTAGTAATGGGACAAAAAGTTAATCCGATAAGTAACCGTCTGGGTATCGTCAGAGGATGGGATTCTAACTGGTACGGTGGTAAAAATTTTGGAGAAGCTCTCTTGGAAGACAGCAAAATCCGTAAATACTTGAATGCACGTTTGGCAAAGGCCAGCATTTCAAGAATTGTTATCGAACGTACACTGAAACTCGTGACAATCACAGTTTGCACTGCTCGTCCGGGTATTATCATTGGTAAAGGTGGTCAGGAAGTTGATAAATTGAAAGAGGAACTGAAGAAGATTACCGATAAGGACATTCAAATCAATATCTTTGAAGTTAAGCGTCCTGAACTTGATGCAGTAATTGTTGCCAATAATATCGCTCGTCAGGTAGAGGGGAAGATTGCTTATCGTCGTGCCATTAAGATGGCAATCGCCAATACAATGCGTATGGGTGCTGAAGGTGTCAAGATTCAGATTTCTGGTCGTTTGAACGGTGCTGAAATGGCACGCTCGGAAATGTATAAGGAAGGTCGCACTCCGTTGCATACATTTAGAGCTGATATCGACTATTGCCATGCAGAGGCCTTGACTAAGGTCGGTTTGTTGGGAATCAAAGTTTGGATTTGCCGTGGTGAGGTGTTTGGAAAGAAAGATTTGGCACCAAATTTTGCACAAGCTAAGGACAACGGTCGTGGAAACGGTGGCAATGGCGGCGGTAAGAACTTCAAGAGAAAGAAAAACAATCGCTAACTATTTGAAAGTTAAGAAGAATTATGTTACAACCTAAAAGAGTTAAATATAGAAGACCGCAAAAAGGCTCTAGCAAAGGAAATGCCCAAAGAGGTAATCAGCTGGCTTTTGGTTCTTTTGGCATAAAGTCTCTGCAGACCAAATGGATAACAGGTCGTCAGATTGAGGCTGCCCGTATTGCTGTAACAAGATATATGCAGCGTGAGGGGCAGATTTGGATTCGTATATTTCCGGATAAGCCGATTACAAAGAAACCTGCTGATGTGCGTATGGGTAAGGGTAAAGGTAGTCCCGAAGGATTTGTATTTCCTATTACCCCAGGTAGAA
>CAZTPB010000315.1:0-1398 GCA_964614555.1 uncultured Bacteroides sp. | reverse complement strand
TTCTTAATCATGCCGCAAAGTTAATGATTATTTTAAATCCCACAAAAATTGTACTCTCGGTAATAGTTCGAAACGTTGTCTGGCTGAAATTCTGTACCTCTGATATTCATCATGTAAGCGTCCAATTTTGACATATTGCCAATAATCGCCCATGCACTCCGCTCTTTTCCTTCTCAAACACAATGGTTAAAAATCTGAGAGAGGGAGAATACTGAAGTGAAAAAACGATTATTTCATCCGATAATTTGTTTGTTTGGGAGGAAAGAGGTATTTTTGCAGAAAATAATAGAAGAGAATGTAATATGGAAGCAACTGTATTCAATCCTATTCAACAGCATTTGTTGACGATGTTTGCTTTTGAGAAGTCTGAGGCGGCTTTGTTGGAGGTTAAAGAGGTGTTGACCGCGCACTTTTCCAAAAAGGTAAAGGCTCGTTTTGATGAGTTGTGGGAAAATGGAACGTTGGACCAAAAGAGACTCGACGAGCTTCGAGGTATGCACCTTCGGACTGATTTGAAATAATCCGCACATGGGAAAAATTGTTTTGGACACCAACAGCTTGATCCAATGTATTCCGTCAAGAAGTCCTTATCATCAGATATGGAGCAGTTTTTTTGACGGTCGTAATCTCTTGTGTGTCTCCACTGAAATTTTGGTGGAATATGAAGAAATATTGGAAAGACTGACAGATCTTGAAACTGCCAATATGGTTATAGAGTTGATAATCAATAATCCTTCCACCATGTTTGTTACTCCATATTACAAGTTTCATTTGATACAGGCAGACTCGGATGACAACAAATTTATAGATTGTGCTGTTTGTGCAGGCGCAAAATTCATTATCACAGAAGACAGGCATTTTGAGGTGGTGAAACAATGCAAATTTCCTCGTATTGAGATTGTCGGTTTGGATGATTATATGAAGTTCATGGAGATGAATCCCTATTCATAAATATCGGAAATTGAGGAAGAATACAAAAGTGAAAAAACGATTATTTCATCCGATAATTTGTTTGTTTGGGAAGAATGAAGTATTTTTGCACTGTTGATTAACAGTAAAAGAAGATTGATATGGCAATGGCAATAAGCAGTGTACCAGTATTGACTGGTGAGGTTGCTGAGGAATTTATACGTAAGGCTGAAAAGGCTGAGTGTGAAAGGGGGAGCGTTGACTCTTCACAAATGATGCAGAATATGCATGTAATCTTGGAACGTTCGAAATACCACAGTGGGACTTTTAAACAATAAAGGCGTATTCTGTCGGTTAAACAGAGAGATGATGGGGCAATCTAAATCTTTTTCATGTGGAAATGAAGATTTGGACGAGTTCTTTCATAAGGATTGTATTGTATATGCAGAGTCTCTGTTTGGCAAGTCCTATTGCTTCGTAAATGGTGAC
>CAZTPB010000314.1:0-1417 GCA_964614555.1 uncultured Bacteroides sp. | reverse complement strand
TATTTATCCATATCCCCCGTGCTTACGGTACGTTCAATCCTTGACGTTTCCGTACTGTGGAGCAAGCTGTGTATTTCGTCTTTGGTCATAGCTGTCGCCATTTATTATTCTATTATCTCCCAAAATCCACCTTTGTCAGGACCAACACGACGTAGATATTTACCTCGCATTGCTTCTATGTTATTACTGATAGCCGCCACACTGATACCGACAAATTTGGATAAATCAGATTTAGAGATATAAGGATCTTCTGCCATTAAAGTTAATATAGTTATCTTGTTTTCTGTCAACCTATCTCCGTTGACAGATGCTTTTTCTATCAACTTTTCTATCAACTTTTCTCTGTTTTCTGTCAACTCCCCGTTGTTTTCTGTCAACTGTTCTGATACCCTAACAACCTTTTCTGTCACCTTTGACACAGAAACCTTCAAGATAAAGTCATCTGTATGGAATACAGGAGCTATCGCACCATTTACCTCTAGCTCACGGCACATTCTATCTACACCCTCACCATATTCTTTTACATAATGATAGGTCTTCAAAAACGCAGCGATCTTTGGGTTTCGGGAAAAATGAGTATGTCGGATATTGGACGGACGTACCATACCTGGCAATCTGCCCGGACTTTCAAAAACGATGCGATTGTCAAACATCTTGATTTGAATTTCCGTCCCTCTGATATTGTAAGCTCTATGACAACAAGCGTTAACTACCATTTCTTGAATCACAAACTTCGGATAATCGCGACGGGTAACGAATTTGCCCGCCTGTCCTAAAAACGTATGCTCTGCCACTTGCGTTTCCAAGTATTCTACCGTTTTTTCTATTTGCTGAAGGATGTTCCCCTCGAATGTCACATCCTTAATAACATTCATTTCTGTACCAACTTTTTCATTCACTCCATTATAGCGGATAAAACGAGTACGCGCACGAGGGAAAAACAATTGAGGATTCTTGCCAAAGAGCAATATACAAGCTACACTAACAACTTCTTCACCAATTTTATTCTTTGTTACAAAATGGTTGTTCTCTCTTAAATAGCTCAAAGGCGACTTTCCATATCTCAACAAGTTTATATACCTTGCCACAGCATCCATATCAATATCTTCGATAGTTGCACCATAGACGGCTGTATCTTCATAAGAACGCTCACCCTTGTCATACATCAATTGCAAACGTTCGTCAAATGTCAGTTTCCGGCTCTTGTCACCCATACGCATAAAGGCTTCATCCGCTTGGTTGGTATGAAGACTCGAACTCGCAGGAATATGCATCAGTAGGATACGGTTATCGTTTCCTCCTTTATCCGTGCAAGGTACATAAGTATATGTGACCGAAACCGAAGGATTACAAAAATCGAAAGGTACACGCAACAATTCATTGAGTTTGTCAATATGTTGGTTTACCCCTTCGATAT
>CAZTPB010000313.1:0-1441 GCA_964614555.1 uncultured Bacteroides sp. | reverse complement strand
TTTTTTTTTTTTTGTTAACTTTTGCGGGCGGAAAGTAATTGATAATCCAATGGTGATAAATTCTGTTAAATTATAGGAGCATTCGAAGAAAATATATACATTTGCACTATCTATATTATATAATGGTATAGAAGGTATAAAGAATATTCATAAACAACTTAAAAAACGGAACAGATATGGAAAATGAACAATTGATCAGAGAAGTGACTGCAAAAGCCGAGAAGTGGCTGTCGCCTGCTTATGATGCGGAGACTCAGGCCGAAGTGCGGCGGATGCTTGAGAACGAAGATAAGACAGACCTCATCGAAGCGTTCTACAAAGACCTGGAATTTGGCACAGGGGGGCTCCGTGGTATCATGGGGGTAGGCTCTAACCGCATGAACATATATACTGTAGGTGCTGCCACTCAGGGACTTTCGAACTACCTGAACAAGAACTTCAAGGATCTGGAACAGATTGCGGTCTGCATAGGACATGACTGCCGCAACAACAGCCGCCTGTTTGCTGAAATATCGGCCGACATCTTCTCGGCCAACGGTATCAAAGTGTATCTGTTTGATGATATGCGTCCGACACCGGAAATGTCGTTCGCTATCCGCCATCTCGGCTGCCAGAGCGGTATCATCCTGACGGCCAGCCACAACCCCAAGGAATACAATGGGTATAAAGCCTATTGGGACGATGGTGCACAGGTGCTTGCCCCTCATGACAGAGGCATCATTGAAGAGGTGAACAAGATAGCTTCTGCCGCAGACATCAAGTTTCAGGGAAACAAGGAGCTGATTCAGATAATCGGAGAGGATGTGGATAGCGTATATCTCGACAAGGTGCATGGCATCTCTATCGACCCTGAAGTCATCAAGCGTCAGAAAGACCTCAGCATCGTCTTCACCCCCATCCATGGTACAGGTATGATGCTGGTGCCCCGTGCACTGAAGCAGTGGGGATTTGAGAATGTACACTGTGTGCCCGAACAGATGGTGAAGAGCGGCGACTTTCCCACTGTGATTTCTCCCAATCCGGAGAATGCTGAAGCTCTCTCTATGGCTATCGGACTGGCCAAGAAGATTGATGCGGACATCGTGATGGCCACCGACCCTGATGCGGACCGCGTGGGTATGGCCTGCAAGAACGACAAGGGAGAATGGGTGCTTGTGAATGGCAACCAGACGGCTCTGATATTCCTTTATTATATTATAAAGAACCGGAAGGCCATGGGCACCACCTTTCAGCCTTTCAGTTAGTTCATCAACTGCGGATTTGCTTCCAAGACTGAAAGCGATATGAACATAGCCTGTACGATTCAATCCTTTTTCTGCATCAGACATTTGTGGTTTAGTCATAATTTCCAACCGTGCTCCATTGTCAAAGCTCAAAAAGTAGGAACGAAAGTCAGTTCGTGGATTGTGATATCCTTCGTTTGAAGTGGCGTCAAAATACT
>CAZTPB010000312.1:0-1464 GCA_964614555.1 uncultured Bacteroides sp. | reverse complement strand
CTGCTTAGAGATTATTGGTTTAACAAATTTGTTCAGTAAAGAAGAATCTGATGCAGACAAGATTACCCATATTACACGAAACTTTGCAGTCTTACGACATTAAGACAAGGGAAGTCCTTCCCATCAATGAAGAGGCATACACAGCCTTGAACAGCTATCTTTCAAAAGAGGATGTTGCAAAAACTGCTCAACCGAATTTAATTGTCGGTGAGTCTGGGTGCGGCAAGACCTTTTTGATGAAAAGGCTTTATGGCTACATTAAAGAAAATATGGGTAACACCTTGTATCCTATCGTTATTGAGGGTAAATCTCTATTTTCAACTGATGGTATTTGGGACCAATGCACTCTATACTTAAATATAGAAGGAGGTAACGATAGTTTTGATGCTATTCTAAAATGGCAAGAAACCAACTCAAAGCGTGTCGTGTTGTTCGTTGATAACATACAATATTACTTTGAGCGTACAGATAACACAGAGCAATTTGGATTGAGGGGAAAGCTGAATAGAAGCGCTGCTCCAATACTTATTGCATCTGTTGAAAAGGTGCTACCAGCTTTTACGGATTATGATGCGGCCTTCTTTGACGGTTTTAAGATAACCTATCTTAAGCCACTGACAATATCTGCTGTCGAAGAGATTAAAGATGGTGGATATGACATTAATCGTTTAGAGAAGATTATGGCATATATGCCTAAGACTATCCGTTCAATATTTGTAGCAATGGGAATATTGGATAAGTCGGCAGACCCAACAAACGATCTTGCATTTTTATCTGATTATTTTTTCTCTCACTATCAGGGGAAATTTGATGTGGCAAGCACACAGACACAAAGGATCTTGTCCGCATTGTCGCAATCGGAATCAGGACTTACTCTATCTGAAATACGAGAGATTACAGGACAAGAAAACGGGAAAATTTCTCCATATCTAAAGTTGATGATTGACCAGAAAATGATAAGTAAGGAGGCAAAGTCTTTAAGAGGAGGCATCTACTCAATCGTAGATCCGCTTTTTAAATTATGGTTACGGCATAATACCGTTACAACCACCAAGTACGGAGATTAGTTTTTTCATGTTTTCTCTCTCTTCCAATAAGTAAAGTGGAACATCAATGAGGTATTCTCATCCTCTCCAACAACTCCTTGTAGCGGTCTTGAGCCGTCAGGCAGGTGTCCATCAGGCAGCCTTTGGTGTAGGGTATTGTTGGAGGCCGTAGTGATAGATTTTTCACCTCCCCGGACTCTATACAATAAAAAGTGTTCGTTATGGGAAACAGACAAATGATCAGTTATACCCAACTTTGGGAGAAAATGAAAGGTTATGCCCGCAAAGTGGGAAGAGTCAGTGCACGCCCGGTGTTGCTGCTCTATTATGTGATGAAAAGTGAACAGACGCCTAAAAGTGACAAATTGCTGATATGCTCTACACTGTCTTATTTGGTGTTGCCCGTTGACATCCTTGA
>CAZTPB010000311.1:0-1472 GCA_964614555.1 uncultured Bacteroides sp. | reverse complement strand
TTTTATTCCTGATTTTTAAATATTTAATGCCATTGGGCGCAAAATGGTTCATGCAATGGATTTTTACCTTATATTTGCAAAACGATACAGAATTTTATATTAATCAAATAAAAAAAACGATTATGAAGTTTAAGAGTCAATTATTGGCCATAGCATTGGCTGTATGTAGCGTTCCCGCTTGGGGGCAAGAGAGTTCGGAACAGAAAGTGGAGTTTAATCCTCATGCTTATCTGCAGTTGCAAGGAGGTGCAGGTTATACGCTTGGCGAAGCAAAGTTCAAGGACCTGATTTCGCCGGCGGCCGCATTGTCGTTCGGGTATCAGTTCACACCGGTGTTTGGTGCCCGCATTGGTGTCAGCGGTTGGGAAGGCCGTGGCGGTTGGGTCAATCCGGAGACGTCATATAGTTACAATTATGTAGCCGGCAATCTGGATGCCATGTTCAATTTGAGCAACTTGTTCTGCGGCTTCAACCCAAAGCGTGTGTTCAATCTGAGCGCATTTGTCGGTGGTGCCGTAAACTATGCGTTTAATAATGACGATGCAGAGGCACTTGCTGCCAATTTGCGACAGAATACATCCTATAGGTTGGAGTATTTGTGGAGAGACAGCAAAGTCTTTGTGGCAGGAAGAGCCGGTCTTCACGCTGATTTTCGTCTGAGTGACCGTTTCAGCCTGAATCTGGAGGCTAATGCCAATGTGCTGTCTGACCATTACAACTCGAAGAAGGCGGAAAATGCCGACTGGTACTTCAATGCTTTGGCCGGTGTGACATTCCGTTTGGGCAAGAGCTACAAGGTAGTGGAGCCCGTCCTTCCCGTGCCTGTGACTGAACCGGTCAAGAAAGAAGAACCGGTACAAAAACCGGTTGTCAAGGAAGAGGTGAAGAAACCGATTGAAAAGCCTGTTGCCAAGGAGTATCGTTGCGAGGTCTTCTTCGACATCAATTCATCTGTGATATCTGCAGAAGAAGAGGCCAAGATTGCAGCTATGGCAGAGTATATGAAGCAGCATCCTGAAGTGAAAGTTGACATTACCGGTTACGCTGATGTGCAGACAGGTAATGCCCGAATCAATGAACGTTTGTCCAAGGTCCGTTCAGAAGAGGTCCGCCGTATGCTGGTTTCACAGTTTGGCATTGATACATCGCGCATTTCCATCGCTCACAAAGGGGATACGGAACAGCCCTTCAGTGAGAATGTCAAGAACCGCGTTTGTATCTGTTTGGCTAAATGAAAATGACAAAATGACTGTGTTTTGAAATCGTTAAATAGGTTGATTGTTGCAAGTGCCCCCTACTTATATCGCCTTCTGATATTTGTAGGGGGTCTTTGTGCGAAAATAGTTGATTGCTTTCAGGCTTGTTGACAGCCTGTTTGCGGGTTTTCTTTTTTATGTTTTTTAGGGAAAACAGCCTTTGGTATTCGTGCCGACTATTACCACAAACACAAGAAACAGTTCAAAGACAACTTG
>CAZTPB010000310.1:0-1479 GCA_964614555.1 uncultured Bacteroides sp. | reverse complement strand
TCTTCACTCTTTTTATAGGTATTGGTTTTGCCAACTCAAATAAAAGTTGTTTCTTTGCAAGGAATAACGAGAAAATATGAGAAAACACCTGAAAAGTCTGCTGAAAATATTACTCCCCTTAGCACTGGGGGGAGGGATACTCTATTGGACATACCGCGACTTTGACTTCTCGGCCGTGAGCCACACGCTGCTCTATGAGATGAACCTGTGGTGGCTGGCTCTATCGCTGGTGTTCGAGGTGCTGAGCCACGTGTTCCGCGGACTCCGGTGGAAGCAGGCATTGGAACCGTTGGGCGAACGGCCACGCACGGAGACGTGCATCAACGCCATCTTCCTCTCGTATGCCGTAAGTCTGCTGATTCCACGCTCGGGCGAGGTGGCACGATGCGGTGTGCTGAAGAGGTATGACGGGGTGTCGTTCACCAAATCGCTGGGCACGGTGGTGACGGAACGTGTGGTGGATATGGTGTGTGTGATGCTGATTGCCCTCGCGGTGGTGGTGCTGCAATTCGATGTGCTGCGCACCTTCTTTATGGAGAAGGGAACGAACGTGGAGGGCATCGGTGCGATGCTGACCTCGGGGAGCTTGTGGCTATGGATAGGGATTGGTGTGGCGGTCTGCACGGGAGGCTACCTGTTGCTCCGCCGCCTGCCTATAGCAGAGAAGGTGAAAGGGACGATGCGCAACCTATGGGAGGGCATCTGCTCGATCAGACGGGTAAAGAACGTACCCCTCTTCTTGCTCTATAGTGCGGCCATCTGGGGAAGCTACATCATGCAGTTCTACCTGACATTCTATTGTTTCCCGTTCACGGCCGACTTGGGTTTCAAGGCAGGTCTTGCAGTGTTTATCACCACGAGTTTTGCAGTGCTGGTACCTACGCCGAACGGGGCCGGTCCCTGGCACTATGTGGTCATCTCGATGCTGACGCTGCTCTACGGAGTGAGCGAAAGCGATGCAGGCACCTTTGCCCTCATCGTGCATGGCACACAGACGGCGGCACTCATCCTGCTGGGAGTGTATGCGATGATAAAGATACTCCCCAAGGGCAGACCCTCCCCCAACCCCTCCCTCTATGGAGGGGAGTAGATACTCTTGCAAACCTATAGGAATGAACAGAAAAAAAATAGAAACATTAAATCAATTTATTAACTACGGAACATTCCACTCCCCTCCCTTGTGGAGGGGCAGGGGGAGGGTCCGATAACATTTATTATTATGGAAACTATCAAATCATTGGCTCCACAGGCCGTGTGGAAACACTTCGATGCACTGACACAGGTGCCCCGTCCGTCGGGACATTTGGAGGCCGTGCAACAATTCCTGCTCGACTTTGGCAAACAGGTGGGCGTAGAAACGCGCATGGACGAAGCGGGCAACATCATCTATCGCAAGCCGGCTACGGCGGGGATGGAGAACCGCGAAACGGTCATCCTGCAAGCACACATGGACATGGTACCACAGAAGAACAACGACAC
>CAZTPB010000309.1:0-1572 GCA_964614555.1 uncultured Bacteroides sp. | reverse complement strand
CAAGATACTTTTCCGGTTGCGGGGGATTTGTGTATAACCATTGATGGCCGGTTAGGTCTTGAGACAAAAACGAAGTGTTTTCGAAAGAAAAAATGCGTATATACGCAAAAATCTTTTGTAAATTCGGGTAAAAGGTGTACTTTTGCAGGAGAAAAAAGCGTATATACGCAAAAATCTCTTGTGAAAGGTATGGTGATAGAACGTAATTTGTATTTGAATCAGTTAATCAGTCACCGACATAATGGTATGGTCAAGGTGATAACCGGTGTCAGACGCTGCGGAAAATCCTATCTGCTTTCCCGCTTGTTCAAAAAGTTTTTGATGGACGAAGGGGTAGATGATGAACACATCATAGAGATGGCATTTGATGACTTCGGAAACAGAGAATATCGCAATCCTGAAGTGTTTTACAATTATGTAAAGGGACGCATCAATGACGGCTGCATGTATTATCTGCTTCTGGATGAAGTGCAACTGCTGGACAGTTTTGTAGATGTGCTGAATGGCTTTCTCTACATGAAAAATGTGGATGTTTACGTTACAGGAAGCAATGCCAGGTTCTTGTCCAAGGATATTATCACAGAGTTCAGAGGACGGGGTGACCAGATTCATATTTTTCCGTTGAACTTCCGTGAATTTATAACTGCCTATCAAGGGGGGAAAGAGGATGGTTGGGCGGCTTATCTCAGATATGGAGGGTTGCCTCCCGTTGTGTTGCAACCTACGGATGAAGACCGGGAGAAACTTCTGCACAGCCTTATTGAGGAAACTTACCTGATAGATATATTGAACCGGAATAAAGTTAGGAATGATGCCGAATTGGGTGAATTGTTCCGAATAATGGCCTCCAACATCGGAGGGTTGACCAATCCACAGAAGTTATCCAATACATTCAAAAGTGTGAAGGGGGTGTCGATAAGCCCAACGACTCTCAAAACCTATATCGATTATCTGTCTGAAGCGTTTCTGATAGAGGCGGCCAATAGGTATGATGTGAAAGGAAAGAAATACATCAGCACCCCCTTGAAGTATTATTTTACAGACTTGGGACTTCGCAATGTTTTATTGAATTTCCGGCAATATGAAGAGACACATCTGATGGAAAATGCCATATACAACGAACTCAGGCTCAGAGGATGGAACGTCGATGTGGGTATGGTCGTTGTCAATTCTCGCAATGAACAAGGAACGAGCGAACGAAAGCAACTGGAAATAGATTTTGTTTGCAACAAAGGCTGCAAGCGTTGTTACATACAATCGGCTTTGAGTCTGCCCGACCGTGAGAAGATGCTGCAGGAGATTAACTCTCTTCAGCGTATAGATGATAGTTTCCAGAAGATAGTTATTGTTGGCGGTAATGCCAAACCTTGGATGGATGAGAATGGAATCCTATTCCTTAGTGTTTATGATTTTATGCTCAATCCAGAGGATGTATTATAATCGAAATAAATAGAACTTTTGACAGAAACTGATGAAACACTGCAAAACTTTATTCCTGATGATGGCCGCCGTGGCTTTGCCGCAGGTGGCCGATGCACAACTGAACGACAGCATTTTGTTGGACAATATCGT
>CAZTPB010000308.1:0-1578 GCA_964614555.1 uncultured Bacteroides sp. | reverse complement strand
TCGACGTAGTGTTGAAGAGTGCTGGTGCAGCTAAGTTGCAGGTTGTTAAGGCCGTTAAGGAGGCTTGTGGTCTTGGTTTGAAGGAAGCTAAGGACATGGTAGATGGTGCTCCTAGCGTAGTTAAGGAAGGTCTTGCTAAGGACGAAGCTGAATCTTTGAAGAAAACATTGGAAGAGGCTGGAGCTGAAGTTGAACTTAAGTGATAACAGCCTGGTTTTCAGGTAATACGGTTAGGAACCCTCAGTAGGAGGGTTCTTAACCTTTTTGTGTCTATATTAAATTTAAGTTCTCCTCAAATCTCATAAACAGATGTCTTCAAATACTGTAAATCAAAGAGTTAATTTCGCATCCATTAAAAATCCGATGCCTTATCCGGATTTTTTGGAAGTGCAATTGAAGTCATTTCAGGACTTCTTGCAACTGGACACTCCTCCCGAAAAACGTAAGAACGATGGCTTGTATAAGGTATTTGCAGAAAATTTCCCCATTGCAGATACAAGAAACAACTTTGTTCTTGAGTTTTTGGATTATTATATCGATCCGCCCCGTTATACCATCGAAGACTGTTTGGAGCGTGGATTGACCTATAGTGTTCCTCTGAAAGCAAAACTGAAACTGTATTGTACCGATCCCGATCACGAGGATTTTGATACGGTGATTCAAGATGTTTTCTTGGGACCTATTCCCTATATGACAAATAACGGTACCTTTATCATTAATGGTGCTGAGCGTGTAGTAGTGTCTCAGTTGCATCGTTCACCGGGTGTATTCTTCGGACAGAGCATACATGCCAACGGTACGCAACTTTATTCAGCCCGTATTATTCCTTTCAAGGGCTCTTGGATTGAATTTGCGACCGATATTAATAATGTAATGTATGCTTACATTGATCGCAAGAAAAAATTACCCGTAACGACGTTGCTGCGTGCCATCGGTTTTGAGAATGACAAGGATATTCTTGAAATATTCAATTTGGCCGAAGAGGTTAAGGTCAGTCGTGCTACCTTACAGAAATATATCGGCCGTAAGTTAGCTGCCCGTGTTTTGAAGACTTGGGTAGAAGATTTTGTGGATGAAGACACAGGTGAGGTTGTTTCTATCGAACGTAATGAGGTAATCATTGATCGTGAGACTCCGTTGGAAGAAGAGCACATTGATGAAATTATTGCATCGGGTGTGCAAAACGTGCTGATTCATCGTGAAGGTGCCAATCAATCGGATTACTCGATCATCTTCAATACATTGCAGAAAGACCCCAGTAACTCTGAAAAGGAAGCTGTACTTTTCATTTATCGCCAGCTACGTAATGCAGACCCTGCGGATGATGCAAGTGCACGTGAGGTAATCAATAACCTCTTCTTTTCAGAAAAGAGATACGATTTGGGCGACGTAGGTCGTTACAGAATCAATAAAAAGTTAGGCCTTACGACAGATATGTCCGTAAAGGTATTGACTAAGGAAGACATTATCGAAATCATCAAATACTTGATTGAGTTGATTAACTCCACGGCGGTAGGAGATGATATCGACCCTTTGAGCAACCGTCGTGTGCGTACGGTAGGTGAGCAGCTCTCCACT
>CAZTPB010000307.1:0-1589 GCA_964614555.1 uncultured Bacteroides sp. | reverse complement strand
CCCAACTGGAAGAAAATCATCTGCTGTTCCGCGATGAATTTGCCAATGACGACCGTAGAAACTCCTATTGGAAAGGCTTCCTCAAAAGAATCAAATGGAAGGAGGAGTTGGACTTCAAGGATGTTTGGGCTTATATAACGGACAACCTTAAAAAATACTATGACAAAATGATGATGGAAACACAAAAAAAGGGTCAACGCCTTGACCCAACCTTATTAACCTTAAATCTAATACCATGAAAAACTTGATGCAAAGGTACAGCTTTCTGCGGAATCTGCAAGAGAAATCTCCAATATTTTATGTTATACAACATCTTTTTTTGACTTATATCAAGAGGAAGTGGGAAAATACTCTCTTGATGCGGGGCTAATCGATGCTCCGGCTCTCTACCCTTTCCAGCACTTTGATGCTCACTTCATTTCTTGTTCTTCTTCATGGTTTTGATTCATGAATTGCTTAATCCAATACTCTATTTGATAAGGATATAATACTTTGTTCGGAATAGTTGTGAAAGGGCTATTGATGAAGTCTGTAAGATTCACTCTCTCTTCATCTTTTCCGATGATGTAGATATTGTTGGGATGATAAAATGGTTCTTTGATAATTTCCTGATTGTTTGTAATCAGTTTCTTTTGAAAAAATAAAGCTTCAAGTGCGCGTATGCTCATTCCGGATTGCCCGATTTGCAAAATTTCAACAATACATCGGCATCCCCTTATCTTTTCAATGACTTCCATATAAGAAAGTCCTTTTTGATAAAAGCAATCAGCATACTTGGCATTAATCTTCGTGTGTTTGTCCGTCAGAATGTGAAAATAGTAACTAAGCCCTTCTTTATTCAGGAAAGCCAACAATTCCGATAACGCTTTTGTCCGTTTTTTGTCTTTTCCAATGAAAAATATATCCTTTCTGCCAACATCAAGAGAAGAAGAGGCTTCATCAGGCATCCGATAAACCTGTTTTACAAGTTTTAACTTGTAATGTATGGCATCGTTTTTGTCAAAAGTATAGACTCTCAGTTTGTGTTTCTGGATGTATTGGGCATATTCGTGCTTGCTATATTGATTACGGTTGATAGTTGATATCGGATTCCATAAAAAGAAGTAGAGTTCATTGGTCTTTATTTCTTTTTGTAGGATGAGCATCTCTTTCAGATTTTCTACCCCCCAAAATAGAATATGATCTTTGGATGAAACATTTTCCAATTCTTCAAGAAGTGTTGTGGAAAAGAAATCTGCAGTCCATAACCCTTTCTTATTGATGTAAAATGCACGGATATGTCTTTTGGCTAAAAAGAGTAGTTTGTTCAGTAGTCCTTTGGGAGCCTTATTCCGACAATATGGTATGATTTTTATGTCTTCGTGGTGCACTAAAGAATCGAGTATATAATCGGCTAAAAAAAAGTCCTTTTTAATAATATACAGCATGACAAAATAAGCAAGCCTATAGACCTCCCCAAGATTCAGCTGATTAGTAATAGATACAAAAAAAGACGTGGGAATCTGTACTCTCCGCTTATCCCACGGTCAGGCCTTCGCATTGCCTCTCTCTCAGGATAAGCAACGCAGTTAGCCCACGCCGTGAATATT
>CAZTPB010000306.1:0-1605 GCA_964614555.1 uncultured Bacteroides sp. | reverse complement strand
GGGCAATCGTATGCGATACCTACTGATGGGGTCAATGTAAATGAATTGTATTTGGGTGTTCGACGTTTCCATGACTTTGCCCAAGCACATCCCGAACTGACATTCTACGTGACCCGCATTGGATGTGGCACTGCAGGATGGAGCATTTTTAGGGTTGCTCCTATGTTTGCAGATTGCGCCAATCTCGATAATGTAAAATTGCCGAAAGAGTTTTGGGATTATCTGTGAGACCGTAAGGATTATCGGAACAAATGATTACCTTTGCACAAAGATTATAATCAGAATTGACAGAAGAAAAGAGCCATGGAATCATTGATGAAGAGAATATATTATAGGTTTGATTATGACGGAGTGGCGGATTCGTGGGGACGAGTCCAAGAAGGAGAGTATGAGGACTTGTTTGTTCGTGAGCACAGAAAATACGACAGGCGTATTGTGCATAAGGCTTTTGCGGATGCTATCATGAGAAATGACATATCTATAATCAGGCCTTATCTGGCCAATCCGGTTTCTTTCTCTTTTTACTGTTATCGCTATCCGATGATTCGTGATGAAAACTATGATTTGATTGACAAAGAGAAGTTTATAAAAGTATTCTCGGAATACTTTGAGAATCAGGTTGTGTATGCGGCATCAATCATTCCTACGGGGTGTAGAACGTATTACAGTTATGCAGATGTATTGGTCAAAACTTCGGATATGAAAATGGGGGTACATATAGACACTTTTTTGAACAGCGTTTATAATGTCTATATATTTGAGAAACCGAATCCGACGTAGTGAATAAGAGAGCATGAGACGTACCATATTAATATCTGTTGCTGTTCCTGATGCCGTATTTGTGGGAGGAGAAATGAATATAAGAAATGACATAAGAGAAAATTTGCACTATCATGAATATAAACAGAATTTTTATCATTACATTAAAGGTGTTATTCCTGATAATTACATGGTTGACACTTTCCCCATTGTTCTTTTATCTGGCTAAAAGATGGAGATTTGTAAACAAGGGTTGGAGAATCGGTCTTTTGTTAATTTCCCCTTTGTTCTTACTTTGCTATTCGTTGATGGGGATATTCCTTTTCTTTGAATATTTGAAATATGAGCGGAAATATGGATTTCTGGATGAAGAGCGTATCGAACGAATTACAGAGGTAAGGTTGCCGGACTTTGAGCTGGTGGAGTATGAAGGAAGTGAGATGGATTTCCGTGGTGAATATTCAGACAAATTGACAATTGAATTTGAAGACACTCTTTCGGGTGATTTCTATGCGACATTGGACAGTCTGGTAAAGAGGGAGGCATGGAGCAAAGATAAAGACAGTTACTATTTTCATACCATTTGGGGAAATGGCCTCACGGCACCAGAAGGTGAGAACGAAGAAGAAGACATCATGTTCGACCTCACGATAGAGAGGGGGACAAACAGAGCCATTATCGGTATTGCGTCATGGTAAGGAAGAAGGAAGGATGATGGTACACGCAATCCCCATTTGCGAAAGTCGAATAAACGAATGAAGGTGAGGCTCTCAAAAACAAGCCCCACCTTCTTTTTAGTGACATTAAAAAAATAACTTGCATCAGTTTTTATAGACATTGCTTTTT
>CAZTPB010000305.1:0-1642 GCA_964614555.1 uncultured Bacteroides sp. | reverse complement strand
CCGTTTTGCGACTTCGTGCGGTTGCCGCTGTTGACATCCACCACGTGCAGAGCCTCGGTATGCTCGATGATGAGGTAAGCGCCATGTTTGTAGGATATGGTTTTTCCGAATGACGACTTGATTTGTTTGGTGATTGCGAAATTATCAAAAATAGGAAGCTCGCCTTTGTATTTCTTGACGATTTCAACCCGGTCGGGAGCAATGAGTGAAACGTAGTCACGCACTTCGTGATAGACGGTTTCGTCATTGACATAAATGTTCTCGAACGAAGGGTTGAAGAGGTCGCGCAGCAGGCCTACAGTGCGGCTGGTCTCTTCATGCACCAGCTGCGGCAGTTTGGTGGCCTTCTGCACTTTTGTGATGGCTTCTTCCCAATGCTTTAGCAATACGGTCAATTCCCCATGCAGTTCGGCAGAACCTTTGCCTTCGGCTACGGTGCGTACGATGACTCCGAAATGCTTTGGCTTCAGGCTTTGCAGCAGTTGTTTGAGGCGTGTGCGCTCCGCCGCCGACTTTATTTTTGTGCTCACCGACACCTTTTCGTTGAAAGGTATCAGCACCAGATAGCGTCCGGCAAAAGAGAGTTCACACGTCAGGCGCGGGCCTTTGGTCGATATGGGTTCTTTGACCACTTGCACCATCACCTCTTGTCCCTGCTGCAGGGTGCCCGACACGGTGCCCTCTTTCTCCATATCGGGCATCATGCTTGCTTTGGCGATGGGGTAGAGCTTTTTACGGTCGCTCAAGACCTGTTTCAGATACTTTTGGTAAGAGCGAAATTGAGGTCCCAGATCAAGGTAATGGAGAAAAGCGTCTTTGCCGGAACCTACATCCACAAAGCAAGCATTCAGTCCGGGCATCAACTTCTTGATACGCCCGAAATAAATGTTGCCTACGGAGTAAGACGCCGAGCGTCCCTCCTTTTGGAATTCCACCAGCGCCTTGTCTTCCAGGAGTGCGATGGATATTTCCTTGGGCTGTACATCTACTACTAATTCGCTTGTCATCGTTATTACATTGATTGTTTATACCTCTGATGCACAAAGAACAAACCCGAAAGTCAAACGTGGTTGTACTTTGCAAGTTTGTTCTTCGTTTTCCATTTCAGAAACAGACTGTTTCTCTCCTTTTTTCCAGATGTTTGCCACAGGAGTCAAGGATAGAGAAATGCTTATTTGCTCTTGTGTCTGTTCTTTCTCAGTCTTTTCTTACGCTTGTGCGTTGCCATCTTGTGTCTTTTTTTCTTTTTTCCGCTAGGCATAGTCTCTTGAATTTTATTGGTTAGTACTTCAATTTGATTACTTTTCTTCCTTTACTGAAATGGTGAAAGTCTTTGCAGGCTTGAACGAAGGAATGTTGTGTTCGGGGATGATGATGGTGGTGTTCTTGGTGATGTTGCGGGCAGTCTTCTGCGCTCTCTTCTTCACCACGAAGCTACCGAATCCACGAAGATAAACATTTTCGTTGTTAGACAAGGACTCTTTAACAGATACCATGAAAGCTTCAACAGTTGTCAATACAGTGTTTTTGTCGATACCTGTTTTCTTACTAATTTCGTTTACAATATCAGCTTTTGTCATTTCGCTTTAAATTATAGTTATACGATATTCTTAATTTTTTGGACTGCAAATATATAGCTTTT
>CAZTPB010000304.1:0-1648 GCA_964614555.1 uncultured Bacteroides sp. | reverse complement strand
CATCCTTTGCGGCACAAACAGTAGCCAGCAACACGGTGTTACCCATGCGCAGCATCACCGACCCGTCGGCCTGTTTTGCCAGCTTTCCCGTCTCAAGTGTGATGGTTCTTCCATCAGGCAACTTGACCTCTTTTGTAATTACGTTCATCTGAATAAAAATTATAGTTTTGTACTATCTTTCCAAAAATCGTGCAAAGATAGTGTTTTCTGCTTGATAATGAATAAGAAATACAAGGAAAAGTGCCTGTAATTCTTCTTTTTTATAATTTTAATACGAAAAATGCGTATTTTGGCGGCAAGGATTGTACCTTTGCCGCACATTTCCATTACAACAAACCTATATGAGTAAATATAATGTACCCGCAGTCTGCTCCGTATTGCTGATGTTGGCTGCATGCGAGAACACCCCACAGTTCCGAATCAAAGGCGAAATAACCGAGGCCGCAGACAAAGTGCTCTATCTGGAGGAAGCGGCCATCGACGGGATCAGAGTAGTTGACTCCACCCGCCTGGACAAGGCCGGACGTTTCGACTTCAGCCGCAAAGCCCCCGATGCTCCCGATTTCTACCGGCTGCGCATCGGCAGCCAGGTCATCAACATAGGAGCCGATTCGACAGAGACCATCACTGTGAAAGCCCAACTGCCCTCCATGCAGACCGGCTACACGGTAGAGGGGTCGGAAGAGAGCCGGAACATCAAGAAGATAACTCTGGCTCAAATGGAGTTACAGGAAAAGATACGCGCCCTGGTTTCCAGAGGCATGCTTCCCGGAGACCTCCAAGACAGTGTCAACCTGCAGGTGGAGAGATACAAAGAACGCATGAAACGCGAGTACATCTATCAGAATCCCCGTGCCGGGTATGCCTACTACGCTCTCTTTCAGCGCATCAATGGCACACCACTGTTCAACCCTGAGACAAGCCGCGAGGATGTACGCGCCTTTGCAGCAGTAGCCACATCGTGGGATCTTGCTTACCCTCATTCGTTGCGGACATCCAACCTGCACAACATTGCCATGCGCGGAATGAGGCAGACACGCAAACAGGCCCCGCAGGTAATACCCGAGGAACTGGTCAAGGAGGTTACATTGTTAGACTTGGCCCTGCCGGACATGCGGGGAGCGAACCGGACACTGAGCGGACTGAAGGGGAAAGTGGTGCTGCTGGACTTCACGGTGTATATGAATCAGGCCTCGCCGGCACGCAACATCGCTTTGCGCGAACTGTACAGCAAGTATGCTCCGCAAGGATTGGAAATCTATCAAGTCTCTTTCGATGCTGACGAACACTTCTGGAAGACTTCAGCCGACAATCTGCCGTGGATTTGCGTACGCGATGCCGAAGGTGCTTCGGCTATCACTTATCGGGTGACCGATTTGCCTACCTATTTCCTTATCGACCGGGAAAATGCCCTCTACAAGCGCAGTTCGGACATCAAGGATGCAGCGCAACTTGAAGCAGAAATCAAGAAACTGCTGGCAAAGCAGCATTGAAACATACCACCGGATTCATTGTCCTGAATTCTGATTATTCAGCTTATTTCTCACTTATTTTTGTGGGCGGTGGCCCAAAAATAGTTGGGAAACGCAAAAAAAAAAACACCCAAACAAAACCCCAAAAAGTTTTTAAAAAAACCAAAAACAATTTG
>CAZTPB010000303.1:0-1652 GCA_964614555.1 uncultured Bacteroides sp. | reverse complement strand
GTAGCTCATCACTTGTAGCTAAAGGAATACTGATTGTCGCCCACCGCATTGAGCTGATAGCACAGATTAAGGAAACGCTGTGGGAATCAGGAATCAAAAGTGAAAAATTAAAAGTTGAGTCCATTCAAACGATTTCCCGCAGGATTGACTCCCTTGACTTTACTCCCGACCTGGTTGTGATTGATGAGGCGCACCATGCCTTGGCGAAGACATACAGGCTGCTGTGGGAGAAGTGGCCGGAGGCAAGGTTCTTGGGACTGACGGCAACGCCCTGCCGATTGAACGGGAAGGGGTTCACGGACTTGTTTGACACACTGGTGACTTCGTGGAGTGTGGCGGAGTTCATTGAGAAAGGGGTGCTCTCTTCGTTTGACTATGCCTCCATCTATCCCGACAGTGCGGAGCAGAGGCTGGTTGACTCACTCAAGAAGAGAGGGGCGGACGGTGACTATCAGGTGAAGGAGATGGACGAGGTGCTGAACAAGCGTCCGAGCATCGAAAGGCTCTATCAGAGCATGGTGCAGTTCGCACAAGGGAAGAAGGGGATGGTCTATGCCATATCGATTGGCCATGCAAGGAAAATTGCCGCATATTATAAAGGACAGGGAATAGAGACGGTGGCCATTGACAGCAAGACTACGAAGGAGGAGCGCAAGCGGATGGTGAACGACTTCAAGGTGGGAAAGATACAGGTATTGGTGAATGTCGATATCTTCAGTGAGGGGTTCGACTGCCCCGATGTGGAGTTCATCCAGATGGCAAGGCCGACATTGTCTCTTGCCAAGTATCTGCAACAGGTAGGGCGAGGACTACGGAAGAGCGGAGGGAAGGAGACCTGTATGCTGATAGACAACGTGGGGCTTTACCGGGTGTTCGGACTCCCGGTTGTGAAGTGGGACTGGGAGAGGATGTTTACGGGAGTGATGAGCTACAGGCTACAAGCTACGAGTGGGGATATAGCTACGAGTGGCAGATGGTGCGCAAGTTTGAGAGAAAGGAACGGGCAAGAGCCATGCACCGACATGGGGCTTGTGGTTTCGCACGATGAACTGTTGGAGAAGTTGAACGAATGGAGTGCCCCGATTGTTCAAGAGGAAAAGGAACTGCCGGTGAAGGCCTGGCAAGACAAAGAGACCGGGCTATGGGGATTCCGGAGAGGAAAGGAGCGGCTGACGGAAGCCATATATAATAAGGTGTATGATATCCGAGAAAACATGACAGCTGTGCAGTTCGGTGACGGAAGCTGTGGAGTCATTGACCATGCAGGAAACATCTTGTGGAAGCGAAATGCCGTATATCAGTCCATGCGGTTTGTGAAGGACAATTTCCTTTTCACCAGAACTTCAGATGGCAAGGAGGGGTGGCTGGATTTGTACAGTTTCAGACTCTATGACCGCAAACCGGAAATCAAGAGATACAGGGAAACGGAACTGCTGAAAGTAAATGGGCGCTATTATACCCGCACAAAGCGGTGCTATACGTGGCGTGCGGATGACGGATGTGTGGAGGTGACGGACTATGGCTTTCACCTTGACATGGTGGAGGCGGACGGTTATCTGAGCCTGAATCCTCCACGATACTGCATTCTGAAAGATGAGCATGAGACCTATTACCGACTCCGCCGAAGGCTGGCGGACAGGAGCATCATTGTG
>CAZTPB010000302.1:0-1653 GCA_964614555.1 uncultured Bacteroides sp. | reverse complement strand
TGAACTACGTTTCATGTTCACCCTTCCGTGTGCCCATCGCACGTCTCGCCGCTGCCCAGGCTGCTGTTGAGGAGTGCTAAACACACCTTATTTATATGTAAAAGAGAGCAACCTTTGCGGGGTTGCTCTCTTTTTTTGGGGTCAGTCCGAAAGAAACGAAGACAAAAACAAAAGTTCCGATAATCTGACGATTACCGAAACTTCTTTTGGGGGTGACTAGTGGGATTCGAACCCACGACATTCAGAACCACAATCTGACGCTCTAACCGACTGAACTATAGTCACCATGTTAAAGGCTTTTCTCTAAAAGCGATGCAAAGGTACTGCTTATTCTTGAAACATGCAAACTTTTGGGAAACATTTTATTCAAAAAAACATTCACCAATTCCTATATTATTCTTTTTGAACAAATTACGAGCAGCCTGCAAAAAGCGGTCGAGACGTGTTTTTTCCGCCTGATTGATTGTTTGTGGCGGATTGGCAGCCGGATAGAGCAGATAGTTCCCCCCACCCCTCAACGCAGGACGCGAAGTCCACACCAAACTATAACTGCAATTGACCAAAGAGACTATATGCCCGATTTTCCTCAGTTCGAGTCTGACCATGGCACCACCATCCGTATTGGGTGCCGACATATTGGAGATATAGTTACCCAACGAATAAACTACCGCATGACGGGCAGCAGTAAACTCATCAGCTACCAATTCCATGGGTTGCACCACATGAGGATGTCCGCCTATCACATGATCCACTCCTTGAGAAATCAGCCAATCAGCCATCTGACGTTCCTGCCGCTCAGGCAACATACGATATTCCACTCCCCAATGCATACAGGCTATGATGACGTCTGCCCGGAGCATACGCGCCTTGGCTATATCCTGCATTATCTGTTCCTTATTAATATAGTCCACAATATTGGGTGCCTGCACCGCAATGCCATTAGTGGCATAGGTGTAGGCCAACAGAGCTATGCGGAAGCCATTGCACTGAATCATCAACGGACACCGTTTTTCTCTGTCGGCAGCATCCAGATAGGTTCCCACATGAGAAAATTGTAGTGAATCAAGCATCCGGATAGTGCGCTCCAACCCCTTTTTCCGACGGTCGAGACAATGATTATTGGCTGTCAGCAATACATCAAAACCGGCCTCTTTGATGGCTTGAGCATAAGCATCGGGAGCACTGAATTGCGGATAGCCCCGATAAGGTTCGCCGGCCAAGGTAACTTCCAGATTGCCTATCGCCACATCAGCACGACTTATTTCATCCTTTACATATTGGAAACAGGGGGCATAGTCATACGTCCCATCCGGCCGACGGGCAGCATCAATCTGTCCTTGGTGCTGCATCAGGTCGCCGGCAAAGAGTAAAGTGATTCGCCCGAACTCCTGGGCGGAAAGAGTGTGGGAAAGAAAAAGTAGAAAGGATAGAAAAAAGAAGACCAGACCCACCCTAACCCTCCCTGCAAGGGAGGGAATAGAGATAGTCTGGTATTCGTTAAGTCCTCCCTCACAGGGAGGATTTAGGTGGGTCTTCTTTTCCACTATTTATATATCTCCTTTTTGCCTGCAAGAAGCGTATTCTTCATGAGCGAACAGATGGTCATGGGACCTACGCCACCAGGCACAGGAGTGATGTAGCTGCACTTCTCGG
>CAZTPB010000301.1:0-1661 GCA_964614555.1 uncultured Bacteroides sp. | reverse complement strand
CCCAATCGGGCGAGACGGCCGACACACTGGCCGCTGTAGAGCTGGCCCGCAAGCACGGGGCCTTCATCTACGGCATCTGCAATGCCGTCGGCTCATCCATCCCCCGAAACACCAACACTGGCTCATACATCCACGTAGGCCCCGAGATTGGGGTCGCTTCCACCAAAGCCTTCACCGGACAAGTCACTGTACTCACCATGCTGGCTCTCTGTCTGGCCAAAGAAAAGCAAACCATCGACGACACCCTCTACCTGCAACTGGTGCACGAACTGAGCCTCATACCTGAAAAGATGAAGTGTGTGCTGGAGATGAATACGAAGATTTCGCAACTCTCTCGTATCTTCACCTATGCTCACAATTTCCTTTATCTGGGACGCGGATTCAACTACCCCGTAGCGCTCGAAGGTGCTCTGAAACTGAAAGAAATCTCATACATCCATGCCGAGGGCTATCCTGCCGCCGAGATGAAACACGGCCCCATCGCACTGATAGATGCCGAAATGCCCGTGGTGGTACTGGCCACACACAACGCCATGTATGAAAAGATATTGAGCAACATTCAAGAAATAAAGGCACGCAAAGGCAAAGTCATCGCCCTCGTCACCGAAGGGGATAAAGAGATCAGCCGCCTGGCCGACGATGTCATCGAATTGCCCAAGACAACAGAATGTCTCGAACCTCTCATCACCACCATCCCTCTGCAACTGTTGGCCTATCACATCGCCGTCTGCAAAGGCAAGGATGTAGATCAGCCACGCAATCTCGCCAAGTCCGTCACGGTGGAATAAGGCTACAACTTTTTTGCGTACAAGTATTGTTTTACCAACAAAAACTTGTATTTTTGCAAAATCAAATACTTGCGTGTCATGAAACTGATAAAAAAGAACCTGAAAGCCATCAATGCCTTGTGCAAGAAGCACAAGGTATGTAGGATGTTTGTATTCGGCTCTATCCTGACAAACCGATTCAACGATGAAAGCGATGTGGATTTGTTGGTCGATTTCAACAAGTCAGAAGTGGAGGACTACTTCAACAACTTCTTCGACTTGAAATATGCCCTTCAAAACCTTCTTGGTCGTAATGTCGATTTGGTGGAAGAACAAACAATCAGGAATCCCTATCTAAAACAAAGCATTGATGCTTCTAAAACCTTGGTGTATGGATAATCAGACGAAGAAACATCTGCAAGATATACTTGATGCAATAACCGAAGTGAATGGTTATTTCACAGATACTCCCAAACGTTTTGATGAATTCTTTCGCGATATACGTTTGCGCCGTGCCATAGAAAGAGATGTGGAGATTATGGGGGAAGCAACCAACCGTATATTAAAAACTCATCCCGATATCGCCATCACCAATGCACGTAAAATCGTGGATGCACGAAATTATATCATTCACGGATACGATAGCCTTTCCGCTGACATCCTTTGGAGTATTGTGGTAAACCATCTGCCACTTTTGGAAGAAGAAATAGAAGGGTTGTTGGGGGAATAAATCCCCAAATACATATCAAGAGGCGAATGTGGCACAAGAAAACGTATTTGCTTCTTTAAATTATTACATTCTTCAGAGAGGGACTTCCGAACGGAGGTCCCTCTTGCTTTTAAAATCCGACAAACACTCACTGTCTTTATACTTTCATTCATCATACTTTCCCA
>CAZTPB010000300.1:0-1675 GCA_964614555.1 uncultured Bacteroides sp. | reverse complement strand
AATTGAAAATGTGGTTGTTGATGGTAATTGTACGGTTTCTTCGGCTGTTGAACAAACCATTTACATCGGAGGTGTATGCGGGCGTAACAAAGGTGAAATCAGAGGCTGCCGAAATTATATGACCGTAAGTGGAAGCATGGAGTTTGTATCAGACGAACAAACCATTGCCTATGTGGGCGGATTGGTAGGTAACAACGATAAGTTGTTGGAAAACAGTCAGAATTATGGCTCAGTATTTGCTTCTAATTGTAATACAGGTACTTCTGCTTACTTGCATATCGGCGGTGTTGCCGGTTCTAATACGGGAACCATCTGCGACTGCGAGAATACCCGCAGTTTGAAAGCAACCAAGAGTCAGGTGCGTGCCGGGGGTATTGTCGGACTGTCTACAGGTGAAGGCTCGTTAGTAAAGAAATGCATCAATTTGGGAAATCTTTTCGTAGGGACTTCTCACAATGTTGTGTCTGTCGGGGGAATTGTCGGTCGGTTGGCTGATGGAAGCGAATTGGAGTCCTCCACTAACAAGGGAATGATTGATGTCACTCTGACAGAAGGCAAGAATGTTTATGGTGGTGGCATAGCTGCGTTAGTGGAAGCATCTTCCATATCAGCTTCCGTCAACAAGGGCAAGGTCACTGTGCTGTGTGAAGCGGAGGCTGACGGGACGTTGGCAGCTGCCGGCGGCGTTGTCGGTCACAAATTCGGTAACGGGACAGTGGGCGATTGCGAGAATTACAACACCTCCTCTGTATCCGGAGCTTCGGAGAATTATGCCGGTGGCATCTGCGGATTTACAGCACAGCCAAGCAGTATTCTGAGCAGTTGTACCAACGGAGGTTATCCGGCCCAATGGGTGGGCAATGCCACGGAAGATGATGATTTGGTGGAAGATTAGTTTGGGCAGCCTGGATGTGGGCGTGTAGCTCTGTAAAAAAGCATAACAGGAGATGTGTCGGGGATTGTTCCCAGGCGCATCCCTGTTTTTATGAATGATATATTAAAGAATCTTGAATCTGCTGAAATTACGGAAATTATTCGTTCCTTTGTCGGACAAAGTGTTGGAATGTATAAAAATTAAGATATGAAGCATAGACTATTAAGCTCATTCATTTGTCTGCTCGTGTGTCTGGGGGCGGCAGCCGAAGCAGTTTCGGAGTGGCAGGCACGCCGGACGGCCATTGCTTTCCGTAGCGGGAGATTCGGAGCACGTGCGCCCGTACAGTCCCCAACCTTGGTCTATACCGGAGGGATGGCTGTAAATTCCGGAACACGCAGTGTGGCCGGAGAAGCTACCTGTTATGTCTATAATTTCGGATCAGATGGCGGATTCGTCATTGTGTCGGGTGAAGATTGCCTGATGCCGGTGTTGGCTTTTGCCGAACGGGGTACGTTTGCCGTAGGTGAAGAGATGCCCGATGGGGTGCGCGGTTGGTTGCGTTCCATTGACGAACTGGTGGAAACGTGCCGTTGGAGCGGTGTCGCTTCCCTGGTCATCGATGGAATGGAAATCAATACAAATCCCGAAGATTTGGAGATAGATGTGCAGCCCCTTTTGCAAAGTCGGTGGAATCAGGACGCTCCTTACAACAATCTTTGTCCGCTGTTGGCAACCTCTGCTTCCGAGCGGTCGGCCACTGGATGTGCCGCTACGGCAATTGCACAAATCATGTATTAT
>CAZTPB010000299.1:0-1688 GCA_964614555.1 uncultured Bacteroides sp. | reverse complement strand
TTATCGATATGGATGGTGTCCGCATCGACAAAGTGTTGGTGGTAAGGGTGTAGCATAGCGGAAAGCCTTATAATTCACGGAATCTATATACTTTTTCTGCGATTCCGCGAGTTATAAGGCAAAAAGTCTGAAAGACTTCCCCATATGTGTCAGCCAAGCTGTCGTATTTGCTCCAAGCCTCTTTCAGAGGAGGCTCCATTTGCCCATTGATGATTCTCGCATAAAATGCCACCAAATAGTCGGCCAGCAGTTTGTCCTATCGTCTTTTTCATTTTGAAGGTATTTGATAAAAATGGTACGACCTTCTTTGCCACTCCTCCATCCGGTTCAAGTCACCTCTCGGATATCCTGCCCCACACGTGTTCAGGCTTTTCCATTCCCCATTCTCTTTCACCCGTACAAAAGGCAAGCAGTCCGGTCGGATGTCGGAATACCTCAAAGGAGTAATCAGATGGTATCTGTCCCGCAAAGCAAGAGCCCCTTCGCTATCTTCTACAATCAATACGCCCGTAAAGCAGTATTTTTCGCGAAAGTTCCCTACTCGTTTCGCCTCTTTCACGGTATAGACATCATATCCCAAGCAGAATGACGGCAACAAGATGCCCACAGCCACAAAAGCCCAACAGCCATTCAACCATTTCTTAGTCCGCAGGACATAACCTCCGACAGATACCAACGCCAGCAGAAGCGAGCTCCATAAAAGCCCATTGCGGTATGTACCTGTTTCGTATTGGGCAAGCCACAAAAGCACAGGTGCCACCCCGATAAACACATATTCATAGAGCACCCTTTTGCCATTATCCCCTTTATTAAGAAACCGATAGGCCAATAAGGGCACAGCTATCATGGCCACAAGTGAAAGCCATTCGTTCATAATGACGCCCACACACCATGCAACAAGGAAATAGCAGCATCCGCCAAAGTACTTGCCCCGCAAAGGGTCTTTCCACAGATAAAGTCCGCTCCATATCCATCTGTCCGCCACTCCCGACAGCCGACATCTCTTGTAGTTTATCAGGAAATAGGCAATTGGCACTATTACCCACCAACAACAGAATAGCATTCCCATCATAATCCTAAATCCATACGGCATCAATTGCGAAGTGAGCCAACGGGGAGAGAACATATAATTGGTAGCCACCATGCAGTAGTCATACATATCCTTCCACGCATCGTACATCGCTTCTCTGGACAACAATATCAGGCAAAGCACCCAAACAGGTGCATACACCAAAGCAACATACAATCCCCGTCTTTCTCTTCTATACATCATGAAACTGAGGCTCAGTCTCATCAACACTGTGTAGGCTACAAACGGCAACGTCCACTCTGCAAACAATGTCGCGTCTTCAATGCAGCAACTCGTAAAGACATCGGCAATCCACAGCCGAAGTATGAACATGGCCCAAACGCTGCCACACAAAAGGTCTGATTTGAAAAGAAAATGCTGTTTCATTGTAAGAATTGCTAATCTGTGATTAATTCATAAGGTGTATAATCCGCGAACCACCTGTCAAGCACCGCATCTACCTCTGCTTCTATCTCAGGAGTGATATGTCGGCATATCTTTTTATAGGCGACAGAGACTGCCGCAATCTCATCAAGCCATCCGAGCAGAGGCAACCGTCTGGCATCAAGGATGTCAACGGGCAACACCAAATAAGACAGTGTAGAGCATATCAGCAATT
>CAZTPB010000298.1:0-1704 GCA_964614555.1 uncultured Bacteroides sp. | reverse complement strand
TTTTCATGGTTTACTGAAAAAAAACAGTTACCTTTGCTCCGAATTACTGATCAAATGGTATAGAGCTTATGGATGCAGATTACATTCGTTATCCGATAGGAATACAGAACTTTGAAGATTTACGCAGAAACAACTGCCTGTATGTAGATAAGACAGCTCTTATCCACAAATTGGCACATTCTGATAAAATCTACTTCCTGAGCCGCCCGCGGCGTTTTGGAAAGAGTCTGCTTGTCTCCACACTCGAAGCTTACTTTCAGGGCAAGAAGGAGCTGTTCAAAGGTCTGGCTATGGAGCAACTGGAGACGGAGTGGACCGTCTATCCCGTGCTGCACATCGACTTCAGCATGACGAAGTATCTGGAATTAAACGACTTGACCAGTCTGCTCAATATCAACCTGCTTCGTTGGGAGGAAATATATGGGAAAAGGGAGTCGGAGGATACTCCTGCCGCCCGCTTTGAGGGTGTCATCCGCCGTGCATACGAACAGACCGGGCATCAGGTGGTGGTACTGATAGATGAATACGATGCCCCATTGCTTGACAGTAATTCCGAGAGCGATTTGCAAAAGCGGCTCCGCAACGAACTGCGCCGTTTCTTCAGCCCGTTGAAGGGAGCCGGGCAATACTTGCGTTTTCTTTTCCTGACGGGCATCAGCAAGTTCAGCCAGCTGAGCATCTTCAGCGAGCTCAACAACCTGCAGAACATCAGCATGACCGATGAGTTCAGTGCCATTTGTGGTATCACGGAGAATGAGATGCTGACCCAGATGCGCCGGGGCATCGAGCAGATTGCCGCCAAGAATGGAGAGACTTTTGAGGAGGCCGTCGCCCACTTGAAGAAACAGTATGACGGCTATCATTTCAGTGAGAATTGCGAAGACATTTATAATCCCTTCAGTCTGATAAATGCGTTCAATCAAAAGAAGTATAAGAACTTCTGGTTCTCTACGGGTACACCCACATTCTTGATAGATGTACTCAAGCGAACACAGTTCGATGTGCGTAATTTGGACGGCATGACAGCCACTGATGTACAGTTCGATGCTCCCACGGACACGATTACTGACCCTATCCCGGTGCTTTATCAGAGCGGATACCTCACCATCAAAAGCTACGACCCCGTATTCCGCCAATACACGCTGGCTTATCCTAACAGTGAAGTGCGTTATGGTTTTACCGAAGCGCTCCTGCCCAACTACGTACACCGTTTTCCGCGTGAGAACACTTTTTATGCCGTAGAATTCATCAAAGACCTGATGCGTGGTGATATGGAAAGTTGTCTGGAGCGCACCCGTTCTTTCTTTGCAGAGATTCCCTACGATCTGGAGAACAAGACGGAAAAGCATTACCAGACCATCTTCTACCTGCTCTTCCGCCTGATGGGTCAGTATGTGGAGACGGAGGTGAAGAATGCTACGGGGCGTGCCGATGCTGTGGTGAGGCTCAATGACGCCATCTATGTGTTTGAGTTCAAGTTCGACGGCACCCCCGACGAGGCCCTTGCCCAAATCAACAGCAAGGGTTACACCATCCCCTATCAGGCTGACGGCCGCAAGGTCTATAAGATTGGCGTCAACTTCGACAGCGCCACCCGAACCATCGGTGACTGGAAGATTGAATGATCATCAGATTTACTTGCAACAACCATCTCCTGAAGTTCCAATGATGAACCAATTTCTTTAAGGACTTCAGACATTACTC
>CAZTPB010000297.1:0-1714 GCA_964614555.1 uncultured Bacteroides sp. | reverse complement strand
TTTGCACCGTGTTTTTCATGGTATTAGATTTAAGGTTAATGGAAGATTGGTTGTCGGGAGACAACCTTCTTTTTTTATATCACCTTTGATTTTATTCATCCCTCTTCCATATCAGTGGTGTATGTGCTGATAGGAATCCGATATATAATATAATTAAGGTATAGTAAGTAGTAATATGTCAGAAAAGAAACCGTTGGTACCTAAAAAGTACCTGTTGACCTTCATCCTCATCACCTCACTCTTTGCTTTGTGGGGATTTGCCAATGACATCACCAACCCGATGGTGGCAGCATTCCAGACCTTGATGGAAATCTCGAATTTTGAGGCTTCGTTCGTGCAGTTTGCCTTTTATGGCGGTTATGCCACGATGGCTGTGCCGGCAGCACTCTTCATCCGCCGGTACAGTTACAAGAGCGGCATCCTGCTTGGCTTGGGGCTTTATGCCTTTGGAGCATTCCTTTTTATTCCGGCGGCTTCATATCAGAGTTTCTGGTTTTTCTGCCTCTCCTTGTACATACTGACCTTTGGCCTTGCTTTTCTTGAGACTACGGCCAACCCTTTCATCCTCTCGTTGGGTGACAAGGCGACCGCTACCCGCCGGTTGAACCTGGCTCAGGCATTCAACCCCATCGGGTCGCTCTGTGGCATGGCTGTGGCTTCGTTTTTAGTGCTTCCTTATTTGTGGTCGGACAAGCGTGACGGGGCGGGAGAAATCATCTTCAATACACTCTCCGATGCAGAGAAGGCCGGCATCCGGCTGCACGACCTTGCTGTGATACGCGACCCCTACGTAGCCCTCGGACTGGTGGTGCTGTGTGTGTTTGTGGTGATGGCACTGACCAAGATGCCGAAGGTGCGCGAAGAGGAGGTGGTAGAGGGTGAAGCACATTCCGGAAAGCAGACGCTGCTCAACCTGTTGCGCAACAAAATCTATCGTGAAGGTGTATTCACCCAGATGTGCTATGTGGCTGCACAAATCATGGTGTGGACCTTCATCATCCAGTATGCCGACCATTTGGGCATCAACAAGGCCGTGGCACAGATGTACAACATTGCAGCCATGTCGCTGAACCTGTTGGGACGTTTCCTCGGCACTTACATCATGAAGTATGTGAACTCGCGCCGTTTGCTCATGTATTTTGGTGTGGGTGCTTCGCTGTGTACGTTGGGCACCATCTTTATTGAAGGCATGGCCGGACTCTATTGTCTGGTGCTCATCAGCCTCTTCATGTCCATCATGTTCCCCTCCATCTATGGGGTGGCGTTAGAGGATGTCGAACTGCAGGACACCAAGCTTGGTGCAGCCTTCCTGGTCATGGCCATTGTGGGTGGTGCGCTGATGCCTCCGTTGCAGGGGATGCTGATTGATCAGGGTGTCCTCTTCGGTATGCCGGCAGTGAATGTCTCTTTTGTACTTCCGCTGCTATGCTTTATCATCGTCACCGGCTATGGGTATCGCAGTCTGAAAAGCATCCGTGCCTGAAAAACAAATGGTATCATTTTGGCACACCTTCGTTGTATCAGTTTGGGATTGTAGAGCATGCAGGTTACAATCCGTCAATCTCTTCGGCAGACAGTCCGGTGGCGGCAGCTATCACTGCAATGTCCATTCCTGAGGCTTTCAGGTTGCGGGCTATTTCAAGACGTTCTTCTGTCTTACCTTTCTCCAATCCTTCCGCCAATCCTTCCGCCCGGCCTTCCGCCAATCCTTTGG
>CAZTPB010000296.1:0-1728 GCA_964614555.1 uncultured Bacteroides sp. | reverse complement strand
CCAAAGCGTCAAGTAAACGCCTTTTCCACTATGTAATGCCCTCACTGATACCTTCCCGATGGAAGATGTCGGCATAAGGACGGGGCAAAGGTACGATTTAATTATGAATTGGGAAGTATAAATTCTGAATTATTTCACGGGATATGTTGTAAAACACCGCTTCAATTACAATTTGCCATTTGCAAAGTACAAATAAGGACGAAGGACGAAAATCCATAAGCAGTCATTCATGTAGTCTGTAGAACCCGTCAAAAAGGAAATGGAGAGCGAGGGAAAAAGATCGGAAAAGCATGAATCTGGGAACGTAATTCCAAATGTTGGTGCGAAATTTGGAATAAAGTCCTTCTAAATGTTTGTTCCCAAAAAGAAAACCATTACTTTTGTCATTGAATTCAAAAGTAATGGTTGGACAGAGTGTTATTTATGCGCTTTTTTAAAGCACCAGGTTTGAAAGATGTACAATATAGATAAGGTAAGAGAAGATTTCCCCATTTTGGGGCGCGAGGTGTATGGCAAGCCGCTTGTCTATCTCGATAATGGGGCCACTACACAGAAACCACGTGTGGTGGTGGATGCCATGGTGGACGAATACTATAGCGTGAATGCCAACGTGCACCGTGGGGTGCACTTCCTTTCGCAACAGGCTACGGAGCTGCACGAAGCGAGCCGCGAGACGGTGCGCAGGTTTGTCAATGCCCGCTCGACCAATGAGGTGATTTTTACCCGGGGAACTACTGAGAGTATCAATTTGTTGGCCTTCTCCTTTGGCGAGGAGTTTATGAACGAAGGAGATGAGGTCATCATCTCTACCATGGAACACCATAGCAACATTGTACCTTGGCAACTGTTGGCTGCCCGAAAGGGCATTGCCATCAAGGTGATCCCCATGAATGACAGTGGCGAATTGCTGTTGGATGAATATGAAAAGCTGTTCAGTGAACGGACAAAATTGGTCAGCATCACCCACGTGAGCAACGTGTTGGGTACGGTAAATCCGGTGAAGCAGATGATTGCTACGGCGCACGAACATGGTGTCCCCGTCTTGGTGGATGGGGCGCAGGGCGTTCCTCATGCCACTGTGGATGTGCAAGACCTTGATGCGGACTTCTATGCCTTCAGTGGACACAAAGTGTATGGCCCCACAGGGGTAGGTGTCTTGTATGGCAAAGAGGAATGGCTCGACCGCTTGCCACCTTATCAGGGTGGGGGAGAGATGATTCAGACTGTCACATTTGAGAAGACCACGTTCAACGAACTGCCTTTCAAGTTCGAGGCAGGCACCCCCGACTATATTGCCACAACGGCGTTAGCGCGTGCGTTGGATTACGTGACTGCGTTGGGGATGGACAATGTTGCGGCTCATGAATACGGACTGACCCAATATGCCATGAGGCGTCTGAAGGAGATTCCCGGTATGCGTCTGATTGGTGAGGCTTCGGAGAAGAGCAGTGTGGTCTCTTTCTTGGTGGGGGATATACATCCTTTCGATATGGGTACGCTACTCGACCGCTTGGGCATTGCCGTACGTACGGGGCATCACTGTGCCCAACCGCTGATGCAACGTCTGGGCATAGAAGGTACTGTCCGTGCATCGTTCGGCCTCTATAATACCCGCGAAGAGGTGGATGCTCTTATAGCAGGAGTGGAGAGGGTGAGCCGGATGTTTTGAGTGCCCTTTTTTATGCAGCCAGCTGCATAGCCAGTCGCAGCAGGCTGGGATTACGATTG
>CAZTPB010000295.1:0-1739 GCA_964614555.1 uncultured Bacteroides sp. | reverse complement strand
GATATCCGCAATAATACCCTCTAAGTTTCTTCTGAATTTGCGGAGAATCGGGTGTTTTACCACTATAAATTTTCGGGAAACCGGGGATTTTGCTGTTTTGAATTTGCGGGAGAATAAAAAATACCCTATCTTTGCGCTTGAAACAGTTTCGTTTAATGCCACTTAATCATGGTGAAGAGAGTATTTAAAAGAAAGATATACGACAGAATGCTCCAATGGAAGCAGGAATCGAATGGGGAAAGTGCGCTGATGATACAGGGAGCAAGGCGTATCGGCAAATCGACCATAGCAGAAGAATTTGCCAGAAATGAATATGCCTCATACCTGATTATTGATTTCAACAAGGCATCGGCTACCGTCAGGTCTCTTTTTGATGATTTGATGGACCTGGATTTCATCTTTCTCCAATTGCAGACCATCTATAATGTGGTTCTGGAAGAGCGCAAATCCGTCATCATCTTTGACGAAGTGCAGAAATGTCCGAATGCAAGACAAGCTGTCAAGTATCTGGTGCAAGACGGCAGGTATGACTATATCGAGACCGGATCGCTCATCAGCATCAGGCAAAACACGAAGGGAATAACCATCCCGAGTGAGGAGGAACGGATTGATATGTTTCCGATGGACTTTGAAGAGTTCCGTTGGGCATTGGGCGATACAGCATCGATACCTCTCATTCAAACATTTTTTGAAAAACGGAAACCTTTGGGAGCGGCACACAGAATCAAGCAGAGAGATTTGCGACTTTATATGCTGGTCGGTGGCATGCCTCAAGCAGTGAACGAATATCTTGACACCAACAATCTTGCCAAGGTAGATGCCGTAAAGCGGAGAATCATACAGTTGTATTCCGATGATTTCTTAAAAATCGATGCGACAGGAAAACTCAGCAAACTGTTTATGGCAATTCCTGCCCAATTGAGCAAAAAAACGACTCGTTTCTATATATACTCCGTAGTCGGAGAGGTCGGGAAAAACACTGAAGCCGAGATGCTCATCAATCTTGAAGACAGCAAAGCAGTGCTTGTCTCGTATCACTCGGATGATCCCAATGTGGGGATGCCATTGACACAAGACATATCAAGATACAAACTCTTTGTTGCCGACACAGGACTGTTTGTAACGATGGCATTTTGGGATAAGGATTTTACAGAGAATGTCATCTATCAGAAGTTGTTGGCTGACAAATTGGAGGCAAATCTCGGTTATGTATATGAGAATCTTGTGGCTCAAATGTTTGCTGCAGCCGGAAACAAGCTCTTCTATTACACGTTTGAGAAAGACGAGAAACACGTTTACGAAGTGGACTTTTTGTTGTCACGCGGCAATAAAATTTGCCCGATAGAGGTCAAGTCATCCGGCTACAAGACTCATGCATCGCTTGATGCTTTCAGAACCAAATACTCCGAAAGAATAGGGAATAGCTATCTGCTCTACACTAAAGATTTTCAGAAAGGCGACAATGAATTGTTATACTTGCCATTCTATATGTCGGGAATGATATAGTCTCCGCCTGTATCCCCAAACGATACTACACAGCAAACAAAAACGTTTGACTTGCAATGCCACATTGCGGGTCAGATGCTCTTTTGTATATACATACGTAATCATAAATCTCATTATAAACTATGCAACTTAGACCAAACGCCCTCCTGCAAGGGGGGAAATACCGCATCGAGCGTGTGCTGGGCCAGGGTGGCTTCGGCATCACCTACCTTGGCACACAGGTGGCACTGAAC
>CAZTPB010000294.1:0-1748 GCA_964614555.1 uncultured Bacteroides sp. | reverse complement strand
AATGATTCATGGCTACCATCATCAAACAAAGTGAACTAGAATTCAAGGAGAATCCTGGTAAGATAGACAAATTCCGCATACTGACGGACATCTCTCGCACGCAGAAAGGAGTGAATCCCGAATGGCTGAACTTCGATGTGCGCCAGCTCAATCCCAGACAATACAGTGCCCCATACCATTTCCACCACTTTGCCGAAGAACTGTTCATGGTTCTCTCCGGCAAAGCAATGCTCCGCACACCACAGGGCTTTCAGGAGGTAGAGAGCGGTGACCTCATCTTCTTCGAAAAGGAATCTGAAGGAGCGCACCAGCTCTACAACCACACTGCTGAGCCATGCACATATCTCGACATCCGTACCTATATCGGCCACGACATCTGTGAATATCCTGATTCGGACAAAATCTACATTGTCCCCAGTGGCAAAATCCTCCGCAAGAGCGACACATTGCCATACTTCGACGGGGAAGAGAAGGTGGACGAAAAGTGGGGACAAAGCCAAATCTCCTCAAAGACCTGATAGATTTTTACCGATTACCTGATAAATTTCTTTCCAATACTTTTGCCTTTTTGGAGGGATTTAGCTATTTTTGCGCATAAAACCTAAAAAGCGGAAAAGATATATGTCTGACACCACCATCCAACAACAGATTGAGACCCTGCGGGCCGAGCTGCACCGCCACAACCATAACTACTACGTGCTGAACGCACCGGAGATCAGTGACTTTGAGTTTGACCGCCTGATGCGGGAGTTGCAGGACTTGGAGCAGGCACACCCCGAGTTTCACGACGACAACTCGCCGACCATGCGCGTGGGCAGCGACCTGAGCAAAGAGTTCCGCCAAGTGGCGCACAAGTACCTCATGCTCTCGCTGGGCAACACCTATTCGGAGGGCGAGGTGACGGAGTTCTACGAACGGGCACGCAAGATGCTGGGCGACGAAGAGTTTGAAATCTGTTGCGAAATGAAGTACGACGGCACCTCCATCTCGCTCACGTATGAAGATGGCCTGCTGGTGAGCGCCGTGACGCGCGGTGACGGTGTGCAGGGCGACGATGTGACGGACAACGTGAAGACTATCCGCACTATACCCCTAAAATTACAAGGCAAAGATTATCCGCAATCTTTTGAAATACGAGGCGAGATACTGATGCCGTGGAGTGTTTTCGAGAAACTGAATGAAGAGCGTGCCGCCAACGAAGAACCGCTCTTTGCCAATCCCCGAAACGCAGCCTCGGGCACACTGAAATTACAGAATTCATCGGTAGTGGCCAGCCGCAAATTGGATGCGTATCTCTATTATATGTTGGGCGAAGAGCTTCCTTGCGATGGGCACTACGAAAACCTCCAAAAAGCACGCGAATGGGGCTTCAAGGTTTCTGACGCCACACGCAAGGCACACACCCTGCAGGAGGTGTTCGACTTCATCCGCTATTGGGACACCGAGCGGAAGAATCTGCCCGTGGCCACCGATGGCATTGTACTGAAAGTGAACTCTCTGCGCCAGCAGAAGAACCTCGGCAACACGGCTAAGTCGCCCCGATGGGCCATTGCCTACAAGTTCCAAGCCGAACGGGCCTGTACGCGGCTCAACAGCATCAGCTATCAGGTGGGACGCACAGGTGCCGTCACCCCCGTGGCCAACCTCGACCCCGTGCAACTCTCGGGCACCATGGTCAAGCGTGCTTCGCTCCACAATGCCGACATCATCGAGGGGCTCGACCTCCACATCGGCGACATGGTGTATGT
>CAZTPB010000293.1:0-1792 GCA_964614555.1 uncultured Bacteroides sp. | reverse complement strand
TTAATATATATATATACAATGGAGAATCTGACTACCATCACACAGGGCGAAACGACCACCACAACGGGAGCCATTTCAAGCATGATGAAATAGATAATAATTTAAATTATGAATTATGGAAAATTTTATAAGAAACCTTGTGTACTTATGTTACAAATAGTTCGGAGTTATACGACAAATATATTTTCAGGTTATATATATTGTGCTTGGAAATATTTATAAGCATAAGTACCAAAGATTTCTCATAAACAATCTATTTTACCTGTTGACCTTTTCCGTTAATGATGATACCTTGTGGCTGGCAAAGATACAAGTCTTCTGCAATCGCCTCGATTAATGAATATTCGGGAGGAGTGATCCGCTTTCCATCTCTGGCCATCAAACCATAGTACTCGTTGTAATAGCCACTGCGTACCATATACTTCTGACACCTCGCCACATCATATACTTCAGAATTTGACTGATAGCCTTCTTCATCACTGCATTTTTCCAATTCGGTTGTTGCATAGAACATGTTTTCCACATTGTCTATCACGAAATCTACAAGTACATTTCCTTCAAAGTCATAACGCTTGGCCGTATGGTCTGGGAAACGGACTTCAATAACGTCGTCACAAATGTCTATTTGTGGATTTACCGCATCGTACATCAACTCTATGTTTTCCGAATACAATCCATATACATCGTCTTTCCTGACTTTCCAGAATTGGTATTCATGAATGATGGCATCGTATTCAGGATTCAATACCCAGTTGCCTTGTCTGTCAATCAAACCGGACTTACCGTCCACTGCATTTTTTACAACACAATAGCCATCATGGAAAGCGTATTGTGGATCATCAAAATGGACTTCAAAATCCTTGTCAATGACAACATCGCCCGAATGATTAATGAACATGAGTTCGTTATCTTTTTCAACAGCAGCAAGACCTTCGGAGAATACCCATGCTTTCGTATAGACGGCAGGAAGTGTCACTTCACCTGTAAATCTGTTCAAATACCCCCTTTTCCCATTCTTGGCAAATACAGCCAGACTATCCTTGTCATCAGACACAACAACCCAGTCCACTTCTTCGACAATGACCTTTTTCAGTTTTTCATCATATACACGTCCTTTATCCTGATAATACAGTTCCTGAAAGACAATATGATTGCTCAGATGCTTGTTGCTATAGACAATTTCAACTGTATGAGGGCGAATCCATCTACGATACACCCCCTCGTAACAAAAAGCATAGACAATTGCAATGGTACATATCAAGAACAGGAGCGTGAAGCAAGTGGCAAATACTCTCCAGATGACCTTACCGAAAAATGTTCCCTTCTTATAGCCAAACAATTTGGCTATTTTCTGCAAGAATTGACAGATGCCCTTGAAAAGGACTGTCAGCCACAATTTGAATGTAATTTCCTTTTTCATGATTCTAATCATTAATGTTTGCTATCTTTTTCAATCGTTCCATTTCGTGTTCATCACAACTTAACAATCCCTCTTTTCCAAAGTGCTTGTAAATATTGATAAGTCCATAAGCGTATCTCGGTGTGAGCATAGCATAGGCATCTGCCTTATAATAATACTCCATTGCTTTCTGTATGTCAGAAAAATCCTTGCTTTCCCAATATCTTTCAACATATAACTTTCCAATTTGCAGATTGAGGAAAGGATATTTACCAACCAAACGGATAAGACATTGTTCATAATCATTCTTCATCTCTTTTTCTTTATAATATGCGATTTGAATCAATGCCGCCAGTTCGCTTCCTTCATTCTCTGCTTCACGGATAACGCTTA
>CAZTPB010000292.1:0-1798 GCA_964614555.1 uncultured Bacteroides sp. | reverse complement strand
TTAAAGGCCTGCTAACAACAAAATGCCCAAAAAGAGACGTATTTCTCTCTTATTTTACACTTCTAATCAATTGATTTACAAAACCAATACTTTAACGATACAAAATAAGCATTTTAAAATTGCTTATTTTGCAAATAAGGTTCTATCCCCTCTCATTGTTCTTTGGGATACAGTAATTCCCGTTTCTTGTTCTTGAATAAAAATGCAGACACCCAATAAGCGTAAATAGCCGAAGGAACAAACAACACATTTTCATCTTGAAGCCGACAATCACCAGACCTTGTTTTTGTTGTCACAATAATCTTTCTGATATCATGATTATTCTCCAAGAAACGACAGAGCGATTTCAATTCTGTAGGATTTTCGACAAAACGGTCTGTCCATTTTATCTCCGCCAAAGAGAATGCCTTTTGCGTAGCTTCATCCACCCACACAATGTCCACTTCACCCTTTTCACGTCCCTTAATCCAGTTGGCATAATAGAAATCACTCTTCCCTCCCTGAATCCATTGTGCAAAGATAGCCGTTTCCACCATACTGCCCACAAAGTCATCCTCACCGTCTATCGGCGAAAAGAGCGCACAACGCAACGAAGGATTGGTCAAATAAATCTTGAACGAAGTAACCCGCTGCAAATGTTTGGCATTCTGATCCACGCGGTTCACCACCTTTATCAGAAAAGCAGCCTCCAGATATTCCAAATACCTCTTCAATACATCTTTCTTGATACCCGATTCTGTAGCCAACTTTTCGTATGAGAATTCATTTCCCGAACGGAAAGCGATGTGTACGAACAATTTGTTCAGTTCCTGAATGTCCGTAATGCCATACAGACTGGGCAGGTCGCGCAACAGCACTTTGTCGATGATGTCATTCTTGATATACAGCCCCGGATTCGAACGAATCTTTTCAGAAAACACCACTTCAGGATATCCGCCATAGTTGATATAGTCCATAAAATGCCGGTTCAGCTCATCCATATTGATGGTATCATACGGCACAGCAGACGTACTTTCAACGATTATCGAATTCAGTTTTTGCAAATGGATATATTCATAAAAAGTCAGAGGAGGCAACATAAAATCCGAGAAACGCCCGGCTCCACTTTCATTACTTTTCATTTTAAGGGCAGCCGCAGCCGAACCCGATGCAACAAACTTCGTACTTCTGTAGGTGTCCACCAGCGATTTCAGATGCACCTCCCAATTTTTGAGGTACTGTATCTCATCAAAAAACACATAATACCCCTCATTATTGCCGTTCTGCTTCAGAGCCTCTTTGGCCAAATAGAACAGTTCCTCAAGTGAATGATTGTTGTAGATTGGAGTATCAATAGATACATAGATAATCTTATGCGGATTCACCCCCTCCTCTATCAATTTACTGATAGTATGAAATATCATCACCGTCTTTCCCACACGGCGGGGACCCATCAATATGACGGCACGACGTATCGAGAGGTCTGACACTAACGGATAAAACTCATCCAAATACACTCTCTCCGGCAAAGCCTTATAATCTTCAGCTATTGCTCCTGAAATCCACCAAGGATTGTCTATAGCCATCCTTTTCAGCACTTGTCCCTTCAGTTGTCCGTCAAATTTGTTCATAATACGCTTTTTAGACGCTGCAAATATAGAGAAAAACGACTAAACAAACAAACTATTGCAAAATAAACACAATATATCAATCTTATTTTGCATCAAAGAGGGCCATTAAGCGGTTTATAATTGCATTTATTATATCTCTATGCTTCAAGAGAATTATCAAACAGACAAATTATCGGGGGAATTTATTG
>CAZTPB010000291.1:0-1810 GCA_964614555.1 uncultured Bacteroides sp. | reverse complement strand
GTCGTTGGTAGGCTCGTCGAGAAGCAGGTTGTCGGGGTTGCCAAAGAGAGCCTGTGCCAGCATGACACGTACCTTCTCCTTACCGCTGAGCTCGGCCATCTGCAGGTAGTGCTTGTCCTCCTTGATGCCCAATCCGCTGAGCAGTGCAGCCGCATCGCTCTCGGCATTCCATCCGTCCAGTTCGGCAAACTTCTCCTCCAGTTCGGCCACCTTGATGCCATCCTCGTCGCTGAAGTCGGCCTTGGCATAGAGGGCATCGCGCTGGTTCATGATGTCCCACAACACGGTGTGACCCATCAATACGGTGTTGAGCACCGTATATTGGTCCCACTTGAAGTGGTCCTGACTGAGCACTGACAGACGCTCACCGGGTCCGAGGGTGACACTTCCCTTGGTGGGTTCCAACTCACCGCTGATAGCACGCAGGAAAGTGGACTTGCCGGCACCATTGGCACCAATCACCCCGTAAATATTACCGTTGGTGAACTTCAGATTCACATCCTTGTACAACACTCTCTTTCCAAACTGAATCGCAAGATCCGATACTGTAATCATGTTCTAAATATTTCTTTTTTAGGCGTTTGTTTATAGTCTGATTGTATATTTCGGTGCAAAGATACACAATTTAATGAAGATTGGAAAACTTTTTTTATGAGTAATTCAACTTTCGTTTCAAAGATTCAGATGTCTGGCACTGGAGATTCGGCTCTTCGGCCGATATGCCACTTCTGCCACCCTACGCGTGAAATGTATATGTAATGCGCGCGTGCGGGCATAGGTTTCACCAATTTTAACTTTTTTCTACGCCCACACGCGCGTTATAAGCCTTTTTCACGCGTCAGGTGGCAGAAGTGGCATATTTACAACCGACAAGACTGACATAACGTCATAGAAAAGCTGACACGGTACAGACTTTATGGCAGAACCGACTTGAACAGGATGACCGATTGGCAGAGAAAAACCATACGGCACACGATTTGTTACACCTGAAAATGTAAATTGCAAAAAAGAAAACAGAATATGAATCCTACAAAAGAAAACGAAACTTTGAAAGAGGAAGAACTGAATGTGCAGGATACAGCCGAAGAACCAACGGAACTGACGGAGAATGAGACTGCCGAAGAAAGCGGTGATGCAACAGCCGGAGATGAAACACCCGCTGAGGAACTGACACCGGAAGAGTTGCTGCAGAAACAGCTGGCAGAGGCCGAAGAAAAGATAGCCCTGCAACAGGATCAGATACTGCGTCAGGCTGCCGAGTTTGACAACTACCGCAAACGTACCCTCAAAGAGAAAGCTGAACTCATCAAGAACGGAGGAGAAAAGGCCATCACAGCCATACTGCCCGTGATTGACGACTTGGAACGCGCCCTCCAGAATATGAAGAGCGAAGACGAAGAGGTGGTGGCCCTGCGAGATGGGGTGGAACTGATATACAACAAGTTCCTGAAGACCCTGCAACAGGAGGGACTGGAAAAGATAGAGACCCACGAAGCCGACTTCAATACCGACTTCCACGAAGCCATCGCCCTGATACCCGCACCGACGGATGAGCTGAAAGGCAAAATCCTGGATTGCGTGCAGACGGGCTACCAGCTCAACGACAAAGTCATCCGACACGCCAAAGTGGTAGTGGGACAGTAAAAAACGGACCCCATCCCATCCTTCCCCAAGGGGAAGGCGTAAATAGCTTGAAACACATTTCATTTCACTCCCCTCCCCTGCGGAGGGGTAAGGGGGAGGGTCCTAAATTTAATGGGAGGTTCTATAAATTAGCTTGCGAGGATTTGCTTCGGATTTTTGAGGATTT
>CAZTPB010000290.1:0-1814 GCA_964614555.1 uncultured Bacteroides sp. | reverse complement strand
TGCAGAGATATTGGAAGAATACAAAAGTTTGTTAGAACGGTATGATGCCATTACTGTGAGGGAAAACTCTGCGGTAGAGACTCTAAACAAGATGGGACTTTCATGCCGTGGGCAGGTACTCGACCCTACTTTGCTGTTGACAGCAGAAGAGTGGGACAGAGAAATGAAGGTGGATGCACAGCCCCTTCCCGTAAAAGGAAAATATGTGTTGGTCTATCAAATCCATAGCGACAAGAACTTGAACGACTATGCCATACGCTTTGCCCGGCATACTGGGATGCCACTCTATCGGGTGTCTGCCTATATGCACCATGCAAATCGTGGAGGCAAGTTCGTCTATTGTCCGGATGTAAGAAAGTTCTTGGCTTTGGTGAAGAACTGTACCTATTTTGTCACTGACTCATTCCATGGCACGGCTTTTGCCTTGAATTTCAATAAGGACTTCATTGAGATTCTTCCCAACAACAAGACGGGAAGCCGCAATCAGAGCATCTTGCAATTGACAGGACTGACTGACCGCGTAGTGACGGACTATCAGGACTATTCAATTGCAGAAAAAGAGATTGATTACATCCGGGTAAACCGCATCTTTGAGCAAGAGCGCAAAAAGTCTCTCTCGCTCTTGACAGAAATGCTGCAAGGATAACCTTCGTTACAGAAAAAATACGGTTCACTGTCTCTTTATTGAAGATGCGTGCATATACTTTGCTTTATATGTTGGGGATAGTTTATAAAAGCTTGAAGTAATGTAATAAGTGACACCAAAAAGTGATAAATTGGACAAAATAAGCAATTCTTTAGTGGATGATTTGTTTATATACCAAATAAATTGTAATTTTGCCACATCAAATTCATAGTAGAGTATGATGCACCGTTTGAATAAAAAGACACAGACTTCGCTTTGTCGTAAGGTCGGACTCACCTACGAACAAATGCAGAATATGAATGCAGAAGAGATTGATGCATTCATCGAAAAGCGTTTGGGCAAGAAACTGACTCCTTCCTTTTCGATGAAGAACATTGTCAATCGGGGATCTGTTTATCTCTTTTTCAAACGGTTGATGCCGATGTCATACGTTGACCAACGTCTTGCCAGAATTTAATGGAAAAACTGGAGAACATTGAAAAGATTCAGGGACTGTATAAGGACTACAATGCAGTAATCAAACCATTGATTGCTGAGGTTGAAGCCCGTATAGAGCAATTTCCCCTGCCGCTGTTCAATGAAATTCGTGCACTGCATGACCACATCTCCCGTTGTTACACCGATGGTATTACAGACCAACAGATTTCAGAAGAGACCGAAAAGGCTCATCGTCACGTGGTACGCATCATGCTTGACTGCTATAAATATTTGAATTTGACCCTGCATGATTCTTTGTTGCTATTCGAACGTCAGACCAAGCATGTGGATTTGACGGTGCTGAAAGACGGGACGTTTTACCCTGCATACAAGTCATTGCGCATCCGTGCCATTCAAGCGGTGCGTAAGGCCAAAGGATTAGAGTCTGTTGACACCTATTCAGCCCTCGATGCTTATCAAGAATCATACAATCTATATACAGAGTTGGAACAGTTGCTTGATGAGGTCGCTACGGATGTCCATTGGGCACGTGTCCGCTTCACTGTCCGTAAAGGGATGCAAGTCTTGTTGTGGATATTGAGTGCGGTAGCATCCGGTATAGTATCCATTCTGTTGGCAGATTTATTCTGAATCATTGGTTAGAGCGGTATGATGCCATCACTGTGAGGGAAAACTCTGCGGTAGAAACCTTGAATAAGATGGGGCTTTCGTCAGAAATGCTGCAAGGATA
>CAZTPB010000289.1:0-1832 GCA_964614555.1 uncultured Bacteroides sp. | reverse complement strand
GTACGGAAATATGGATATGGCAGAGAAGCTTACCTTTATTGATGAGCATTATTTGTCAGCCTTTGATGCGCTTGCGATTGATTCCACAATTCCTGCACAAAAGGCATTTGATAAACCGATTGAGGTGAAGAATTATTTTTCTATTACAGAGAATGAGCCGGAAAAGGAAAATACCTATATAAGCTATAACTGTGTAACCAATGACTGCCTTGACAGAAAGGCCTACATTGCTTTTCAGGTGATTGATTACGCGCTTTGTTCAGCTCCGGGAGCGGTGTTAAAGCAGACACTTTTGGATGCAGGAATCGGTAAGGATATTTACAGCTTCTATGATAATGGAATCAAGCAGCCGTATTTTTCAGTAGTTGCCAAGAATTCCGATGCCTGCAAAAAAGAGGAATTTATCCGGTTAATAGAAGATGTTCTTAAGAATTTATCAGAAAATGGTTTTGATAAGGATACCCTTCGCGCCGGTCTTAATTATTATGAATTTAAGTACAGAGAAGCGGATTTCGGTTCTTATCCGCCGGGACTTATGTATGGGTTACAGATGTTTGACAGCTGGCTGTATGATGATGCCAAACCGTTTATCCATGTGGAAGCTGATGATACCTTTAAGCAGCTTAGGGAGGATATTGAAACCGATTATTTTGAATTGCTGTTAAAAACAGCAATTCTTGAGAATACCCACAAATCCGTTGTTATCGTAGAACCGAAGAAAAATCTGGTAGAGCAGGAAGAAAAACAGTTAAAAGAAAAACTGGCTTCCTACAAAGCAACCTTAAGTGAAGAAGAAATTGCAAAGATCGTGGAGGATACCCACCTTTTAACGGAATATCAGGAAGAAGAGGATTCACCGGAAAAACTTGCATGTATTCCTGTTCTTGAAAGAGAGGATATTAAAAAGGAAACGGATAAGCTGTATAATGAAGTAAGAAGTATCGGAAGTAAGACCTGTCTATATCATCCGATTTTTACAAACGGAATCAATTATGCAAGACTTATGTTTCAGGTAAAAGCAGTGCCGGAAGAATACTTCCCTTATATGGGACTTTTAAAGTCCGTTTTAGGATATGTGGCAACGGAGCATTATTCCTATGCTGAGCTGTTTAATCAGATTCATTTAAATACCGGCGGCATTGTTCCGGTGATTAATGTATATACGAATTCCAAGAAATTGGACGATATTACCATAAGCTTTGAGTGGAAGATGAAAACACTTCACGGAAAGCTGCCTCAGGCATTTGAATTACTGGAAGAGATTTTATTTACATCCAAGCTTTCGGATAAGAAACGTTTACAGGAAATTCTTGGAGAATTAAAATCACGTATGCAGTCCAATATGATTTCCGCAGGACATCAGGTGGCGGCAGGAAGGGCAGCCTCTTATTTTTCCACCTCAGCGGCTATTCAGGAGACATTTACCGGACTTCCATTGTATCATCTCATAAGCCGTATCGAAGGAGATATGGAAACTTATGCGGTTGAATTGATAAATGGTCTTACGGGGCTTTGTAAGTTTTTATTTACAGAGGGTAAGTTAATGTATGACTTTACTGGAGAGGAAACGGAATATCAGGAATTCGTAAAGCTTTCAGAGAGCTTTGCAGCTAAGCTTCCAAAAGATGAAATAACTGCGGATAGAATTCCTGTTGTGCTTGAAAAGAAAAATGAAGGCTTTTTATCTTCATCCCAGGTTCAGTATGTGTGCCGTGCCGGTAATTATATGAAAGAGGGCTTGTCATATACGGGAGCGCTTCGCGTATTAAAGGTGATTATGGGATATGATTATCTTTGGAATCAGGTTCGTGTAAAGGGTGGTGCTTATGGCT
>CAZTPB010000288.1:0-1843 GCA_964614555.1 uncultured Bacteroides sp. | reverse complement strand
TTGTAATGTTACCGTTTGCTCCGTAGGTTAGGGTCATGGCAGTGGTGCTTCCATGCTGAACGCTTGTCAATCGCTCCACATTATCGTAACCTACACCAATCCAGTCAGTTGATGCATTTGAAAGTCGAATCTACATAGTTTATATAAAAGTCTATTAAGTTCTTTTCATTCAATAGTTGTTTAATTGAATTCTCACAAATTAGAAAGAGTCCATAACGATTCATTATATATAGGCAATCTCCTACTAACTGAAATTTTATATTTTCTATTGAATAAGGAAACTTGATGTCTTTAATTAATTCACGTTTTTTTGTCTTTATATTATAAGTGTACAAACTTAATATTGATGTGTTTTTATCCAAATATTTCCTTTTCATATATGCGAACGTGTAATTATCTAACCATTGAATATCAAAGTTCGCAAAAATTGTTTCATTCTTTTCATATGGGAAATCTGTTAGATTATCTAAATGATCAGCAATGAACACTTTTTTCTTATCACAATCGATTACTTTAAGAAGAATGTCTTTAGGAGATATTCCTGCACCACGAGGATTCTCGTCAAAATAAGCGACAGCAATGTTGTTATTCTTTAAATGGACTTTTACTTTATTATCCCTTACTGACAATCTTCCTGTCTTCTGATGACTATCAAGTTCTATTATAACAACGTCCATTAAATCGTTATCGCAATAAACTTCCGTATCAGTTAAAGAAAAAGCCAATTCATTTTCTTTATTAGAAAAGACTTTGATTCCTAATTCAGGAAGGGTTAGGCTATAGATGGTATCAGGAGTATAAAATGATATGAGATAATAACCTTCTTTATTTTTCCAAGATTCCGATATTGGCATACCATTATATAAATATACTGGAGCTTCAGGGATTATATAAGTTTCTTTTACTGAAACAACACTATCATATTCTATGATATAATGTGTCATATAGGTTTTACCAAAGTTTTTGACTGTAAGAGTTGTAATTACATTGGAAGCCTTCAAAAAGGCTCCCAACATAATTAATGATGTAATCAATATGGCTCGTTTCATTCTGCTATTTATTTCGATTAACAATTACTTTAAACGGATTACCATAACCTAAAGGAGACAATAATTCATCAAAAATAATCATTGAATTATAATCTAACAACAAACATCCAGTAGAAGTTCTTGATCCGACTTTACTATTACTCCCTAAGGTTGAATGTATAAAAATTTCCGTTTTATACCCATCGCCGTCCTCACGAATTTGCTCCTCATAATCTGGATTCTTATTCTTCTTACCATCCATTGTTCTAATGTTGTCTTTACCATTTTCAAACAATTGATAATGCTTAGGAATAGAACCCGAACCTTTTTCTTTTCTTTTTGTTGCAGTATATTCTCCTTCACTTATAGGGGTATAAGCATCGGCATTGGAAGTCATAGTAAATCCTATTAAATCATCTCTCTTCTCTCCGTTAGGTGCATATACAATAACCTGAGCAGCTATTCCTCCCTCCCCTCCTAATATATTGTCTTTACCAAGTTTTTCATTTCTTGAACCGTTAAATATAACTAAAGCTTTACCTATATACGTTTCTCCATGTTTTGTTGTTGCTTGTGAAATGGCATTTTTGTCCCAATAGATATGACCTTCTCTATCCTGTACCCAATCATCCAACATTCCGTTAGGGTCAATCTTATTTATAGGATTGTTGTTAGTATATGAATATACCGAATTGGAATATCTCTCTTCTCCTAACGGATCCATCACATGCCATCTTCCCAATGCTGCATCATAATGCCGTGCACCATAATCATACCAGTTCAAGCCGTTCTTGGTATCCAGTTCCTTACCATTG
>CAZTPB010000287.1:0-1849 GCA_964614555.1 uncultured Bacteroides sp. | reverse complement strand
AGACGATCAGACTGAATATCCCGACTTTGATCCCGAATACAGCAGCTATAGTTCGGTAGTCTATAACCGCGAACTGAACACCGGCTACACCTACGGATTCATCTGCCTGCCTTTCGTTCCCGATGCAGAGAGCTTGGAGAACTTCCAGTTCTATGCATTGAGCAGTGCCGACAACGAGGCCGTCACATTCGAGGAGGTGGATGCACCCGAGGCCGGAAGACCCTACCTCTACAGCATCAAGGAGGGAGCCACACGCACAAACTGCATCACCGGTGGAGCAACCACCTTCGACCTGACAGACCCGACTGCCGTAAACAACTTTGCCGCAGGCACATGGGAACTCGTAGGTTCGCTGAAGAACGAAACTATCGACTGCGAAGCCGACCTGACGACATTCAACTACGCCTTCAACCCTGTGAAGAGCACCCTCCACAAGGTGAATAAGACTCTGACCGTCTATCCCTACACCGCCTATGTGCGCAACAACCTTGGTACATCCGTAGCTACCATGCGCGTGTATATCAGCGGCCCCACAGGCATCAAGGAGATTTCACGCGACGACATTGAGGGATTCGACACCAACGGAGGTATGTTCGACCTGCAGGGACGTGCATTGAGCAAACCCGTGAAGGGACAAATCTACATCGATAACGGAGTGAAGAAAATCAAGAAATAAACATCAAACAATTAAATATACGATATTATGGAAAAGAAATTCGAGAAATATGTGGCACCCGAAGTATATGTGGTAGAGTGCCAAGTGGAGAAAGGATATGCAACAACAAGCGTAGGCTTCGGAGATGATGTTGAGGAAGCCTCTACACGCAGTGCACCGAAATGGTGGTTCGAATAAATAAATGACACAGCTTACTGCCCCCTTTCCGTATGGTCAGGGGGCAGTTGTGTCAAAAATAGATTTAGGCACCTAAAAATATATACGGCATCATTTATCAGCATCCGCTGCGCCATCTGCGGATGATTTTCACCCAAACCTTTGTTTTTCTGAAATAAAAGCTGTTTCTTTGCAGAAGATTAATCCTTAAAACAACTGACTTATGGCAATAGACGACCTGGCAGAGAGATACGTGAACTTCTACACCGACTTCGCATTCAAGAAACTGTTCGGAACGGAGGTGAACAAGGACCTGCTCATCAGCTTCCTGAACTCCATGTTCGACGGAAAGGAGACCATCAAAGACCTGACCTACCTGAACACCGAACACATGGGCACATCCGAATTCGACCGGAAGGCCGTCTTCGATGTCTATTGCGAGAATGAAGAGGGAGAGAAGTTTCTGGTAGAGATGCAGAAAGGAGAACAGCAGTATTTCAAGGACCGCAGCATCTTCTACTCCACATTCCCCATCCGCGAACAGGCACAGCGGGGAACCGAGTGGAACTACCAGCTGAAGGCGGTCTATACCATCGGCATACTCAACTTCTGCTTCGACAAGGAGAATCCAGACAACTATTACCACGAAGTGCGGCTGACGGACACCAATACGGGGGAGGTGTTCTACGACAAGCTGTGCTACGTCTATCTGGAGATGCCCAAATTCACCAAAAAGGAAGAGGAGCTGGCGACGCTGTTCGACAAGTGGCTATACGCCATCCGCCATCTGCCCACACTGCTGAACCGCCCACAGGCACTGCAGGAGAAAGTATTCCTACGGCTCTTCGAGGTTGCCGAGATAGCGAAGTTCAACAAGCAGGAACGCATGGAGTATGAAGATACGCTCAAAGCCTACCGAGACTGGTTCAGTGTGATGGAGACTGCAGAAATCAAAGGCCATGCCAAAGGATTGGCGGAAGGCCGGGCGGAAGGATTGGCGGAAGGATTGGAGAAAGG
>CAZTPB010000286.1:0-1864 GCA_964614555.1 uncultured Bacteroides sp. | reverse complement strand
TTAAAACATTTGTTTTTTCGTTTGCTGTACAACTCCGATGATGCAAAGTTAATCAGCCTTTTTTTAATGCACAATGATTTTTTGTCGTGCATGAGGGGATGACGGAGGTAAGCCCTTTCAATTTAGGACTTAAAACGTGGTTGCAATAAGCTGATAACTACAGAGGTAAGCAGATTTGGGAAAATTGAAAAGTCCAAATATAAGTGAGGGCTTCATAGGCTTTTGGGGTTGTTTTTTTTGCCTCAGGGGCATTGCCGGAGGCTTGATTGGAGGTGCTTGTCTTGCAGAATTGCCGAAATATGACTTACTTTGCAGTACGAATAATGACAGATCGATATGAAGAGAATGCAAGAGTTCGGGACACTGTTGGCAGTTTGGCTACTGGTTGTGGCCTGCGGTACGGATTGTGTGGAGCAATGGCTCACTCGTGCGGAGGGTTGTATGGAGACAGCTCCGGATAGTGCCTACAAATGTCTGTTACATATAGAGGAGGCCGGTGGGTGTACGGATGAACAGTCGGCACACTATGCTCTGCTACGGACGCAGTCCATGCACAAGTGCAAGATGCCGTTGGAAGATGATTCTCTCATCAATGTGGCAGTGGACTATTATACGCAGAGTGACGACCGGCATCGGTTGGCCCTATCCTTGTTGTATAAAGGACTAGTACACAAACGACGTGGCGAAGTGGAGCGGGCAGTGGAGTCGTTTGTGCGGAGTGAAGAGGCATTTGAAGGTGTGGATGATAATCAGTACAAGGCGTTACTTTTCAATCATTATGCATCGCTGTTGATGAATCAGAATATGTTTTCTGAATCTTTGGTGTATTACAAAAAGTCTTATCAAAATAAACTGTTGGGAGATTCCCTCCATTTTGTAGTCTCAGCTTGTGGTCAGATTGCCAACCTGTTTGAGATATTGGAACAGATAGATAGTTCTAAAGTCTATTATGAGCGCGGTTTGGCATATGCTCGAGAACTCGGTGAAGAGAAAAGAGTGAATTATTATTGGCTCTTGCAGAATTATGCGGCATTTCTGACAAGACGTGAAAATTATGACGAAGCCGAACGGCTATTGACAGCATGTTTAGATAAGCAACCAGATACCGATTGCTTGCCAACATTGTATGCAGCATTGACCTCACTCTATTATGAGAAGGGGGAATATGAAACGGCTTTGTCGTATGGCAAACGGGTGATGGGTAGCAGTGACAGTATGACAATATGCGGCGGTTACCTTCGCCTGTATAATATATATAAAGGTATGGGGCAGATGGATTCGGCTTTCTATTACCACAATCAGTATCGCCAATACAACAGCGACATCACGATGCGGAAGCAATCGACCAAAGTGGCGGTCATACCGCATCAGATAAAAAATGTGCAGCTGGCTGCTGAAAACCGTACCCTGACAGGATGGCGGCTATGGTCAATGGTTGCCATCTTTGGAATGATGGTTGTAGCGTGGGGCATACACAGGAAGGTGAAAAACAGACATTGTCAAGAACAACATGCCCAAAGTGAAAAATTGGATGCAGTGGGTAAAAGACTTGGAGAAACTTCGGCAGAGTTGGGCCGACTGAAAGGCGCAATGACAAACCGCTTGGATTCTATCAACCGCATGAGAGAGGAACACCAGAAGATGCTGGACAAGCATAAGGATGAAATAGACCGCTTGAAACAGGATGTCTGCAAACTGGAAACAGACATAAAAGGACTGAAAGAGAATAACCGAGCAACGAAACAGGCGGAAGGGGAACTGAAGCGCGACATGAAGAGGCTGGAAAGAGAACTGAAAAGAAGTACCGATAAACTGGAAGAGGCCGAACATCAGCGGGAGATTGACCGTCGGATAGAACACTTCA
>CAZTPB010000285.1:0-1919 GCA_964614555.1 uncultured Bacteroides sp. | reverse complement strand
TGACAACAGAAAAATAAACGCAATATCAACCTTAAAAGATTAGTTCAAATGAAAAAGTTAACAAAAGTATTGGTTGCCATACTGGCAATCACGGTGATGGCTCCGATGGCCGTAGAAGCAAAAAAGGAAAAGAAAAAGAAGGACAAGAAGAAGTATGAGTGGAAAATGCCCGACCAATTGTCCGGCAATGAAACCATCGACACTTACCTGCTTTCGTGTGACACTCTGTGGAACGACATCCAGAAGTACAACGAGTCGATGACTACCTACATTTTCAAGACTGACACCTTTGCCGTAAACGGTGAAATCTACGTAATGTCGCACATGGAGAATGCACAAGGCGAATACCTTACCCGTGCAGCAGCCAACTGGCAGTTGGTAGAGGCCATCACCTTGGGTGTCGACATCGTGGCCGACGGTGTGGACATAGGTCTTCAGACCGCTACTGCCACACTGGCTCTTCCCGAATTGGGACTGGGTGCTCTCTCTTACGGAAAGTATGTAAAGGCAGGCCCGAACATCATCGCCTTGGCAGGTAAGGAAATCAAGGAATTGGCCAGCATCCGCCGTGCCCAATGGCAACAGTGGAAGGCCATGAAAGAGGGTGCAATCGATGCTTCCACATTGGGCATCTGGACACCCGAACAGGTAGAAGTGCTCCAGAAATCCTGCTTCATCAAGAAGTACGAGGGAGACACAGCCCTTATCAGTGAAGAACTGGCCAAGCAAAAAGCCGAGCAGGTAATAGCACAGGAAATTACGCTGGCTCCTGAAGAAGAGGCGCAAAAATTGGATGAAATGCCTGACGACCTGCCTGAAATCGAATAACAGCAATTGAGGAATAACCATTCCCTGACTGACAATTGACAAGCTGCCCGAATGCCACCTTATATAGAAATCAAAGTGTAGCATTCGGGCAGTTTTCTTGTAACTTTTCATCTGACAAACACAAAAAAAACTCCATTTCTTTTTGTATTGCCAACGGGTTGTGCTATCTTTGCCGCTTCATTCGCGCATAAGTGCGAAAAGCAGAAACATGATAGAAAAACATATCGTTTTAGAGGAGGTAGATCCCGTGATATTCTATGGGGTAAACAATGCCAACATGCAGATGATAAAGGCATTGTACCCTAAACTCCGTATTGTGGCCAGAGACAACGTCATCAAGGTAATGGGTGACGAGGAGCAAATGTGTGCCTTCGAAGAACACATCATGGCTTTGGAAAAACATTGCGCCAAATACAACTCGCTGAAGGAGGAGGTCATCCTCGACATCATCAAGGGCAACAAACCGCAGGTGGAGAAGGCGGGCGACGTCATCGTCTATAGCGTCACCGGAAAGGCCATCACACCGCGTAGCGAAAACCAACTGAAGTTGGTGAAGGAATATGAGAAGAACGATATGATTTTCGCCATCGGCCCTGCCGGCTCGGGCAAGACCTACACGGCCATCGCCCTGGCTGTGCGTGCACTGAAGAACAAGGAGATAAAGAAAATCATCCTCTCGCGTCCGGCCGTAGAGGCTGGCGAGAAGCTGGGTTTCCTGCCGGGCGACATGAAGGAGAAGATTGACCCCTATCTGCAACCCCTCTACGATGCGTTGGAGGACATGATACCCGCGGCGAAACTGAAGGAATACATGGAGCTGAATGTCATACAGATTGCTCCTTTGGCCTTTATGCGCGGACGCACATTGAACGATGCAGTGGTCATCCTCGACGAGGCACAAAACACCACCTCGGCACAAATCAAAATGTTCCTCACCCGCATGGGCATGAACACCAAGATGATTGTGACGGGCGACATGACTCAGATAGACCTCCCCCACTCGCAAACCTCGGGCCTCGTGCAGGCACTGAAGATTCTTAAAGGGGTGAAAGGCATCAGCTTCGTAGAGCTGAACAAGAAGGACATCGTTC
>CAZTPB010000284.1:0-1931 GCA_964614555.1 uncultured Bacteroides sp. | reverse complement strand
CCCATTGCCATCCACACACAGGACATCTATGCCATCGACGAGACCTACCCGAAGACCTTGGGATTGTCTGCAGCCCCCACCGCCCGCATCAACCGTTTGGACACCATCGCTTCGCCGCTCGCGCTCGACAAATCCACTTATACCTATTCGTTCGTATCAGCCGAAGGCAACCAGACCTTCATGGACCTCGTGCTGGCCGAGCTGGAGACAGTGCCTGATGCCGACGTGAAACTGACCTCGGCCACCTACGACCGCACACTCAACCGTATGGATTTCCAAGCGGAAGTCACTTACGCGCTCAACCGTGCCGGTGTGGCGGCTAACATCCTGCTGGTGGTACTTGAAGACAACCTTAGCGGAGTACAGACCAACGGAAGGGCCAACTATTCCGACCCCATCTACGGCGACTGGGGAAAGAATGGCATTTATGGTGGAATGTCGTCTGTGCAATACCTCTATCGTGATGTAGCACGCGCGCTCCTCGGCACCTCGGTATCAGGCACTCCGGGCCTGGTGCCTGCTACAGTGGTAAGCGGACGCGCCAACCCTGTCAGTCTCTCCTACGAACTGCCCACTTCCGTAGCCAATATGGCCAACACCAAGATAGTGTGTATGCTCATTGATGCCAACACCGGACGTGTCATCAATGCCGACCTGCTGAAACTCACCGATGCCAACCCTGACGTCATCGTACCGGCTCGTGCCGGAGAGGGCTTCAGCATCAGTGGTGGCAAGGGCACCGTCAGCATCACCTCCGATGTACCGGCCACCGTCAGCCTTCACCGGCCCGATGGCTTACTCATCAGACAGAGCCACATAGACTCCGGCACCACGATACTCAGTACCGAAGGCTACCGGGGCATCGCCATCATACACACTTTCAGCGGAGAACAGACAGAGGTGAGAAAAGTTGTGGTCAGATAACCCGAAGTAAACAAAACAAAAAGAATACCTGAAAGAAAATGAAGAAAAAACTTTTACTCTGCTGCACGGCACTGGCACTGACACTGGGTCTGCAAGCACAAGAAAGAAGGCCCCGCCGGGGCGTGGAAGATGTCAACAAAGTGACAGACCTTACACTCGACAGCCTCAACAAGGCCAACACCGCACGCCCCGTACCGGGTTCAAGCCGCAAGGGGGACAATCCCGTGCTCTTCCTCATAGGCAACTCTACCATGCGTACGGGTACTTTGGGCAACGGCAACAACGGACAGTGGGGATGGGGATACTTCGCCGGAGAATACTTCGACCAAGACCGCATCACCGTGGAAAACCATGCCCTCGGAGGCACCAGTAGCCGAACCTTCTACAATCGCCTCTGGCCCGATGTCCTCAAGGGCATCCGTAAGGGCGACTGGGTGATTATTGAACTGGGACACAACGACAACGGTCCCTACGACGAAGGACGCGCCCGCGCCAGCATCCCCGGCACGGGCAGGGACTCGCTCTGCGTCACCATCAAGGAGACCGGAATGAAGGAGACCGTCTATACCTACGGAGAATACCTGCGCCGTTTCATCAACGACGTACGTGCCGTAGGAGCACACCCCGTATTGATGTCGCTTACCCCACGCAATTCGTGGGAATCCGAAGGTGTCCTCTCCCGCAAAAGCAAGAATTTCACTCCATGGATCAAGGAGGTATGCGCTGAAGAGCACGTGCCCTTTGTCAACCTTGAAGAAATCACAGCCCGTAAGTATGAGCAGTTCGGCCCTGCAAAGGTCAACTATATGTTCTACCTCGACCGCATCCACACCAGCGAGTTCGGTGCGCGCATCAATGCCCGCTCGGCTGCCGAAGGCATTGCCGCCTGCCCCGAATTGGAACTGAAACGATACCTCAAACCGCTCGTCACCCCCATCTGCGAAGGGTTGCACCGCCAGAAGGGCAAGCCCGTGGTCTTCTTCACCGGCGACTCCACCGTGAAGAAC
>CAZTPB010000283.1:0-1950 GCA_964614555.1 uncultured Bacteroides sp. | reverse complement strand
TATACTATCCGAAGGGAGTCACGGATCCAGACTATTGCGTATTGCGTTTCACGGCACAATCGGGACGAATTTATAATGGTTTTCATTCAGAAAGTTTTGAACTTTAAGGGAGGTCTTATAATATAGGAAGAGTGTATTGATGCATAAATTTTGAGGAAAGATGTAAGATTCAGCCCTCAGAATGCTTGAAAAAATATAAAAAGCATTACCTTTGCACACACTGAATCTGCAAAAAGGTCTATGAAAGGAAATGATTCACGGCTGTATAGAAGGTTAAGACCACCTTGCAGGACAGCCTTAAACTTGGTGATTAAAGAAACAGAAAACAAAACGGCGTAACATGACGCCAGACATTTTACAACAAAAGCATTGACTATTATTTGCGTTCATCTGAAAAGCCTGGAAACTTTACTCAGATTGGAATAAGAACACAAACAATGGTAGTTGGTCATTCCGAAGCTCGGATTGTACCCTCCTTGCCCGTATATAAGTCACTGCCTTTGCCTGTTAGGCATGGGTATCTTATTGGGTAAGGGAGGTTTCATTTCCAGGCTGCCTCGATGAACGCATAAGAGAGCTATGCCTTTTTTATGCCGTAACGTCTCTATAGGTCGATGCATAAAGACTGATAGAGAAATATGAAACAAGAACATCCGCACACCACTCTGCAAGAGCAGAATTCCCCCGAACAAATCCAGTCACATACCATTGACATGCTGAGATTTCCCTTGGCCGTTATGGTCATCTTCATTCACATGAATCCAATAGTCACCAATCTCATTGATGCCGACTTCTCACTCATGTCTGCACGGGGAATATTGAACGTCATCGAAATAACCCTTTCGCACACACTCACGCATATAGCTGTTCCCACATTCTTCTTGATTTCGGGATTTCTTTTCTTCCTGAACTTCAAGCAATGGTCATGGAGCGGATACAAAAAGAAAATGAAAAGCAGAGTACGCACACTAATAATTCCTTACTTGATGTGGAATTTTTGTTGTCTGCTCTTTGTCCTCTGCACCAAATTGGGGGCGGTCTTAATAAAAGGTAAGCCTATATCGGAAATATATTCATACCTCGCAGAAAAGAGTTGGCACATCTTCTACGATTGCCACATTTGGGGAACACACAAAATCAATTGGTTAGGTGATTCATTATACAATAGCGGTCCCCTTGATCTTCCGCTTTGGTTCTTGAGGGATCTTATCATCGTTTCATTACTAACACCTGTTATATACTATTTTGTAAAGCGGACGAAAATATGGGGTGTCTTATTTTTATTTCTTGCCTACATATCAAGAATTTGGACGCAGTTTCCCGGCTTCTCTATAACCGCGTTCTTCTTTTATTCCTTAGGCGCCTATTTCGCACTAAACGGTATGAACCTCGTTTTGTTTGTCAAAAGATTCAAGAATCTCATTCTCCCTTTAGCCATTCTCCTCTTGTGCGCATGCACAATGTATGACGGAACAAACACCGTCATTGGTCAAAACATTTATCCTTTTTTCATCTGTTCAGGAGTCTTTGCTGCATTTTACATTGCCTCCTTCTTTGTCGAGCATCATCATCTGAAACCAAATAAATTTTTAGTATCGTCTTGTTTCTTCATCTATGCCTTTCATGGTGCCAGTTTCCCTGTGATCGGTAGTCCATTGACACTATCACGCAGAATCATGCACCTGATCATCCCCGGACAATCCACGTTGGAGGAGGGTATATGTTATCTCACCGCCCCGTTCTTGGCTGCATTCATCTGCATCCTTACACTGATTATCTTCAAGAAACTATCCCCCAAATTGGCTTTGTTATTTTCAGGAAACAGGTAAAATGAAGTTTACATAACACTACTACTTGTCGCTTTTGTTACCCACATCCCCAATAAAAAAGATTATAACCACAAAAACGCGCATTTTCTCCTTAAAGATTCGGTTATAACCGCAAAAACGA
>CAZTPB010000282.1:0-1983 GCA_964614555.1 uncultured Bacteroides sp. | reverse complement strand
TTACAACGTTCAATTTTACACTTTTTTACGTGTTATGGCGTTTGAAACCGCGTTTTTTACGTGTTATGGCGTTTGAAACTGCGATTTTTTACGAGTTATGGCGTTTGAATTAAAATTTTCACTATATTTGCGATGTCAAAAGCCCAATAAGTATGGTAGATAAAAGAGTAATAGAACAGGTATTAGCTGAGCAATACGAAGAGTTGTCCGCATTGCAGGAGGTGAATTTGTGTGCCCGCAAAGAAGAGGAAGAGGTTAATTTGGACAGCCATCTTGCCCAAGTCATTATCGGTGTTCGCAGAAGCGGGAAATCTACCCTGTGTTACAATGCTCTCAAATCAAGGGGGGTAAAATTTGCATATGCCAACTTTGATGATGAGCGTTTCCAAAACTTGGAGACAAACGACTTGAACACAGTGCTTGAGGTACTGTACAAAATATATGGAACCTTCAAATACCTATTCCTTGATGAAATTCAAAATGTTGACGGCTGGCACCTGTTTGTAAACCGCCTGCTTCGTCAAAGGCTGCATATCATCGTTACAGGGTCAAATGCAAAATTGTTAAGTGGAGAACTTGCGACACACCTGACCGGTCGTAACAATCAGATAGAATTATATCCATTCTCATTCACAGATTGGTGCAATATCAAAGGTATTGACACCAAATCTATGACCACTAAAGCCGAAGCAGCAAGAAGAGCCGCCTTTGACGAGTATCTCAAACAAGGCGGTTTCCCTGAATTGATGTGGGAAAAGAACAAAACCCGCTACATCGGAAATCTGATAAACAACATTCTGAAGCGTGATATAGAGCAACGGCATAAGCTCAAATACAAAGAGGCATTCGAACAACTGGCACACCACTTGATGAACATTACCCCGGTCACTGTTGTAGAGAAGGACTTGGCTTCTGTGGTCGGATTAAAGTCAAACCATACAGTAAACAATTATATTGGGTTCTTAAAAGAGGCGTATTTGATGTTAGGCTTGAAGAGGTTTGCCACCAAGAGCCGACAGCGTGTAAGGTCTGAAAAGATTTATCCGGTTGATGTCGCTTTTATGGACGGCAGACAAGATGCCTTTGCAGGAGACAATTTAGGTTGGAGATTAGAAACCATCGTATATATCGAGTTACTTCGTCGTAATCGCCCAATAAACCGAGATATATATTACTTCAAAAATGTCAATGCCTATGAGGCTGATTTTGTAGTATGCAAAGACAATCGCGTAGAGGAGATATATCAGGTATCATACGACATCAGCAAAGAAAAGACACGCAAAAGAGAATTAAGAGGGTTAATGGCCGCTTCGGCGGAAACGGGATGCAACAACCTCTACCTGATAACGGACTTCGAGCGTGAGAGCCTTACAATGGGAGGGAAAGCCATAGAAATAATTCCCGCCTATGATTGGTTGATAGAGAAATAATGCGGACTTAAGTTTTTTATTGGTGTCCGGTAAAACCATTTATCCTAAAGAATGCTGGTTCATGCCGTCTCCTGTCATCCTGAGCGAAGTCGACCATACCTTAGTGAAAGATTCAAAAGAGGTTTTATTCACTTCGTTCATCGAAAACATCTCTCGATTTTATATTTAGGTATGGTCGATGAGGCAAGGCCGAATAAGGATCTCAGCGTGCCGGATGGAGAATAATAAAGAGACCGCCAACAATGCCAAGAGATCCCTCGGCTATCGCTCGGGATGACAAATGATGTGTGACAGGAGACCGTCAGCATACATATAAGGGGGCTTTTCCACCTATAAACCGTGAAAAGGATAGAGCCTTACAGACGTTTACCGGACACCAATAATTGCCCGTCCCTGGAAGATATTGATGGAATAAATGAATACTCAGACCAATATACCCGAGGACGTATGTCAAAAGGTGGTGTCGGATATGCCACCGACCTCACTACGGTTACGACCCTTCCTGCCGGCGTATATACGCTTACATCTGCCACCCGTTCAGGCACCACAAATT
>CAZTPB010000281.1:0-1994 GCA_964614555.1 uncultured Bacteroides sp. | reverse complement strand
AATGAAACAACATATTGACGATTGGAAAAGATTGGATAATAAAAAAGTTGTTATAACTAAAATCGACGATGAAAAACGGAATTTAGCAACTAGAATACTAAAGAAACAAGTTGAAGGATTAGATCAAAGTGCTAGAACTGAAATTAAAAAAGAAATAATGGACTTTCTTAGTGATGTTGATGATGTTTTAATGAGATACGTGACAGATTTTGATTCACGTGATTTCATGAAATCAATAGAAAGAAAGACATTACTAGAAATCGATAAAGATGTTTTCTCTTTTGATGACTCAAGTGATGATGATGGAAGCTTATGGGATGCGTTTTGGGAAGGTGTTTGTGAAGGATTTGATGAGATGACATTTAGTGTTTTTTCACGGAGTGATGACAAGCAAGAATTACGTGAATACATAAACCGTCTTAATAATAATTTTGATCCTGAACCATATCTTGAAAGTATATATAAACATAAGGAAGAAATCATTAAAATTGTTAAGTCTGCATTATTCGAAGAATTAATTAATCCTATGCAAGAACAGATTCAAGAGATTCGTTCAACAAAAGGTGATAAAGAAAAACAGTTGAGTGAAGCGAAAGCTAATCTTGTTCGTTTGAAAGCAGATAAGGTGGAGATAGAAAAACAGTTAAAAAACATAATAGATTGAAAATATGGATAATGTGGGAAAATTGCAAAACGATTTAAGCAGTTCAGCTAATGAAATTCTTAAATCTATCGTTGATGTTTATAAGAATTCAACACCAGAAGAAAGGAATAAAATTATAAAAGGATTGATAGGACTTGCCGGATTTGGACTATTAGTTAAATATTTAAAAGATTTATAATTATGCCATTATTTAGAATTACCGTGAAGCAATCAAAGAACTCGAACGGAGTTCGTATTGAAAAAGGAATGAGTGTTGAAGTAGTAACACAATCAATGAGTAATCCTGTCAGCACCAATGGGGGACAGGTAGTTGCCGATGCATTCATGCGTTTGTATGGAATAGACATCAAGAAAGCCGGTGCGTTGAGCATGGTTTATCTGGATGTTGTGAAAGTCGGATAAAGTAAGAATCGAGTTTTGTTTTTTGTTAGCTTACTTTGTATAAAAAAGGATATGGAAGAACTTATTAAACGAGCAGAAGAAGGCAATACCGAAGCTCAATTTCAGTTGGGATTGGCTTATTACAATGGTGATGGCATAGAAGAAAGCCATGAAAAGGCATTCGAGTGGTGGACGAAAGCAGCCGAAGAAGAAGTCGGTGCAATGCATAATCTTGGTATAATGTATCGGGATGGTGATGGAGTGGAACAAGACTTGTCCAATGCAATGTATTGGTTTGGAAAAGCTTACCGATATGGAATAAAAGAGGCCAAGAATGAAATGAATGCTATACGGTTATGGATAGTCAAGGAATGTGGTAATACAGTTGCAGAAGATACTTCCGAAGCGTATGCCAACCATATCGAACATTTCATCAAGGAGAAAGGAGAAGTGATAGACCGCTTCATTGCCGATTGCATGGAACGGAAGAAATATAAACCGGGCACTTATACAGAATATACTCAGGAAGATGGCAGTCTGGTTATCCATTTGAACATTTACTCAGCACCGACATCTGTAAAACAAAAGGGATTTAAAGAATATTTATTATCCCAACTATTGACAATACAATCCGATAGATTGTGGAGAGCAAATAATAAGGAATGGGCATATGCTTGTCTGGATGCATCGGTAGAGGTAGTTAAAGATTTGTCAGAACCATGGATACCTGATGTTTGGATGGTATATTATAATCAAAAGGCATGCTTATATGTGGAGGAAAACAAGTGGGAGAAGGCAGAAACGGCTTATAGGGATATGCTAACTTACTACTCCATTTGTAACATGTCTCAATTTGCCATGGACGATGAGGATATTTACGAAGAAATGTCGCAGGATGAATTGGACGATTTTTGTGATTCCGAATGGGCTTGTTATAATAAATATGTCG
>CAZTPB010000280.1:0-2009 GCA_964614555.1 uncultured Bacteroides sp. | reverse complement strand
CCTTTATCTCTCCTTCTTCCTCTCCCCCGCCTTGCGCAGTGCCACGTCGTACGCCTCGTAGTAGTACTGTATGAAGTGCTTCCACAAGGCCTTTTCGGCGATGGCCGCGGCATTCTTGCGGATTTTCTTCACTTCGGCATCCGTCTTTCCGGAGAATTCGGCGATGGTGTCGCGAATGGCGTCGGCCACCTCCGAATAGTTGTAGTCCGAGCGGTGGATCACCTTCACACCGTCCTCCAACCGGCTGTATGCCCCACCCTTCAGGCTGTTTGCCCAAAGGCCGAAACCTGCCAGGTCCGTCGTAATCGTGGGCACCTTGAAGGCCACACTCTCCAGCGGGGTGTATCCCCACGGCTCGTAGTACGAGGGATAGACAGTGAGGTCCTCGCAGGGGAGCACATCGTAGTAGTGCTTGTTGATGATGCCGTCGGCACCGTCCAGGTAGCAGGGCACGAATATCACCTTCACCTTGTCCTCGGGGCGGTTTCCCATGCCCAGGTATTTCAGCATGTCCAGCACCTGGTCGTGCGTCATGTTGTGCAGCCAGTGGGTGATGAGCGGACAGTCGAGCGGAGTGCCGTACACCTCCTTCGAGGCCATACGCTCCTGCAGGTCCTCGCGGGGGTCGCCCACCCAACTGGGCACGTTGACGAAGGCCAGCACCTTCTTCTTCAGGTTCTTGTCGCGGTTCAGGCGGTTGAGCGCTTCGAGGAACACGTTGATGCCCTTGTTCTTGAACTCATAGCGCCCGCTCGTACCTATTATAAGGGTCTCCTCGTCCTTGAACTCCTCGCCCAGCAGGCAGTTGGCCAGGCGGAGCTTCAGCTGGCGCGCCTTCTTGCGCTTGGCGGTATAGGCCGCGCCCACGGGCACGAAGTCGTCCTCAAACCCGTTCATCAGCACCACGTCGGCAGGCTTGTCCAGCAGCTCGGCACACTCGCGGGCCGTGATGTCGCTCACCGTCGTGAAGCAGTCCGCATGATGGGCCGTCTGCTTCTCCACCGAATGTTTCGACCGGATGTTCAGCTCGCCCGCCATCTGGTCGCCATTGTAGGCAAACAGGTAGTCGTAGAGCGGCTTTCCGTTGCCCGCAATGCTTCGTCCGATGCTGGTGGCATGGGTGGTGAAGATGGTGGCTATCCCGGGCACCGCCTTCTGCAGGTAGAGGGCACCGAGGCCGGTCATCCACTCATGGGCCTGATACACCACCTTGTCGTCAGCCTTCAGGTTGAAGCGGTAGAAGCTCTCCACCACGCGGGCCGATGCGTACGAGAACATCGAAGCCTCGTCATAGTCGCCATAGGCGTGGAGCGAGTCTATCCGGAAGTCATTCCACATCTGTCCGTAGATTTGGTTCTTCTGCGCGAAGAAGGGCATGAAGTCAACCAGTATCACGAGCGGAGCACCGGGTATGGCCCAGCGTCCCGCGCGCACGCGCAAACCTTCATATTGCAAGGCGTGCTCCACCCACTGGGGGAACAATGCAGCATCTTCTATAAACAGGGGATTTTCCTTATCAAGCCAAAAATCAGGACCTACAAATATCACATGGTCAGTGAACTTGTCCTGTAACGTCTTTGCACGGGTGGACAACACGGTGTAAATGCCACCCACTTTGTTGCAGACCTCCCAACTGGATTCAAAAATGTAATCCGGAGTTTGCAGTTTTCTCGTCATTTTCGTCTATTTATACCTAAAATTAGTAACCGCTGCAAAGGTAAGCATTTTCTTGCAGATATTTTGCCATCTGACTTTTTTTTATGACTTTATAAGGCATTTTTAAACAGAAATCGCCTGCCCTCCGGCCTTTCGGAAGGGGCAAGCGATTTTCAACATTTTTTCAATTTGTCAGCAAAAACATCGTTTTCGCGACATTCTGATATGAGTTGCGAGAGGGGAGTTACTAGTGACTAGCTACTAGTTACTAGCTACTAGCTACTAGTGAATAGCTACAGTACTCCAAATGGCACGCGGATGACGCGGATTTTTCTTGAGGAGTTAGAGGAGTT
>CAZTPB010000279.1:0-2010 GCA_964614555.1 uncultured Bacteroides sp. | reverse complement strand
AGCTTTTCCTGTTCTTTTTCTACCATCCAGTGTCCACTTTTTGAGGAGCAACAATACAAATAAAAAAAGACGTGGGATTCTCAACTCACCGCTTATCCCGTATCTCAGGCCCTCGCATTGCCTCCACAATAGGATAAGCAACGCAGTCAGCCCACGTCGTGACATATTATACTGGCTCTGTGACAACCTCAAAGGCTGTAACACATGAGGGTACAATACACCCAACGCGGACGCTTCCGTTGCCGTATCTCTGATTGTAGATTCAAACTTTGCGAGGGTTTGAGATACCAAAGATTACGTTCGTAAACGTCCTTTTACCACAATGTAGTTTTTAACCCGCCAACCCTAAGGACTGACTGAGTCGGGGCAAAAATACGAAAATAAATGAAAAATGAAGAACGAAGTGTGAAGAATTTTAAGAAAAGGTGTTGAAGAACACAAAATCAGGTACAATTTGCCATTTACAAGGGACAATTTATAGGGACAAAGCGAGGGTGTGCACACCCTCCACAAAGATGCCAATGAAGGTGTTTGTCATCCCTACTCAACAATCCAGTTGTCGATATTCCGCGTTACGGGACTGAAATTGACACCTATTTTATAAAGGGTACGCGAATCCTTTTCAAACGGCAGGGCATAGCCCTTGTCGTTGATTTGTTGCAATGCCTCTTCGGCCGTACCATTCAGTTTGAACTCCATCACATAGATATAGTCAGGCGTTTGCAAGACCAAATCAACACGCCCGTTATTCGTGTGATACTCCACCTGTGTGTAAAAGCCCATCAGACGGAAAACAATGTAGAGCACATTGGAATAATGCAATTCCTGTTGGCGGACAAGTTCGTAGGTCGTATCACTGAAAAACGAACGTAAACGGGTGAAGAAACCGTTGATATCGCCGGTGCGGACCTCGCGGATAAAATTCTTTATCTGAAAACCGGATTTACTCTCCGGGATGGGGCAATAGAAGGGAACAAGGAATTTGACGAATCCCTCTTCGACCTCCTTATTCGGATAGCCAAGGGTATAGAGGTCAAACTCAGGGTCATAATCCTTGATGGTAAGATAACCGCTTTGGAAAATAACAGGAATGGGATCTGTGTCAGCCGCATCCACTCCACTCAAGGTTTCAATTCCCACGACAGTTTCATTCACCCCCTCCAACGGATAATCGTTGTTCTTCAACAGCTCCACCAAATAAGTGGGCGTGCCTGTCTCGAACCAATAACTGCCGAAAGCCATACGGGCAAAGGTGTTCAGCACACTGAAAGGATTGTATATGCCGTCCGTGTTGGGAGCAAAATGATAGCCGTCGTATCGGGTACGCAATTTTTCTGTGATTTCATCTGATGTCTTCTGCAGGCAGACGGCCAATGCTTCAATATCCTCTTCGAAATAGGTGTGGAGTTCCTGTTCTGATATTCCGCAAATCTCAGTGTATCGCTTGTCCATCGAAATGTCCATCAGGTTGTTCAAGTCGCTGAACACGCTCACCTTGCCGAACTTCGTCACACCCGTCAGCAGAGCAAACCGGATGCAACCGTCCATGGTCTTCAGCACGCCATAGAAAGGTTTCAGCATATTCCGCAATTCCGTCTGCACCGCCTTGTTGCCGATACTCTGCAACAGAGGCTTGTCGTACTCATCAATGAGCACAACCACCCGTTCACCCGTCTTTTCGTAAGCCCGGCGGATGACCCCTGCAAAACGCAGAGAGAGAGATCTTTCTGCAGGATTCTTGCCATATATTCCTTCCCAATACGACAGATTGCTTTCCAATATATTCTCCAAGCTTTCCACAGAACCATACTTCTCAATATTCAGGTCCAAATGAAATATGGGATGTACCGTCCATTTCTGCTCCAACTGTTCCATGACAAGTCCTTTGAACAGCTCTCTCTTCCCTTCGAAATAGGCTTGCAAGGTAGATATAAGCAAACTCTTTCCAAAGCGGCGCGGACGGCTGAGGAAATAGTAACTTCCCGTTGTCACCAACCGATGAATCAGGGC
>CAZTPB010000278.1:0-2021 GCA_964614555.1 uncultured Bacteroides sp. | reverse complement strand
ATTAGAATCTGAAGTGAGCGAATGCACGGTTAGCCTCAGCCATACGGTGCATATCTTCCTTACGTTTGAAAGCACCACCCTGCTCGTTGAACGCGTCGATAATCTCAGCAGCCAACTTGTCGGCCATTGACTTACCACCACGCTTACGGGCGAAGAGAATCATATTCTTCATCGAGATAGACTCCTTACGGTCGGGACGAATTTCAGTAGGCACCTGAAAAGTGGCACCACCGATACGACGAGACTTCACCTCCACCTGGGGAGTAATGTTGTCAAGAGCCTTCTTCCAGATTTCCAAAGAAGTTTTTTCCTCATTGGGGAGTTTAGTTTTTACTACTTCAAGAGCGGCATAGAAGATTTCGTATGAAGTATTCTTCTTACCGTCAAACATCAAGTGGTTCACGAATTTAGAAACTTTCTGATCGCCAAACACGGGATCGGGAAGAACCACACGCTTTTTTGGTTTTGCTTTTCTCATTAGTTTGAAAAATAATGTTTTGTTTGGGCTGCATTTTTGTTTTCTTCAACGCTTCCTCCGAAGCATTTACTCAACCTTTATAGCTAATTCCAACAAACCAAAACGAAAATTAATACTGTTTGTTTCTTACCTGATTAAGAAGGGTTTATTTACTTCTTCTTACCTTTTGCGGGAGCTGCTGCCTGACCCGGTTTGGGGCGCTTGGCACCATACTTAGAACGACGCTGTGTACGGCCTGCAACACCGGCAGTATCCAATGTACCGCGAACGATGTGATAACGTACACCCGGCAGATCCTTCACACGACCACCACGAACCAGCACGATTGAGTGCTCCTGCAAGTTGTGGCCTTCACCCGGAATGTAAGAGTTCACTTCCTTCTGATTTGTCAAGCGCACACGCGCCACCTTACGCATTGCGGAATTCGGCTTCTTCGGCGTAGTAGTGTAAACTCTCACGCACACGCCACGGCGCTGAGGACATGAGTCCAAGGCGGGAGATTTACTCTTCTCAACCAATACCTGTCTTCCTTTTCTTACTAACTGTTGAATAGTAGGCATTTTGTTTTGTTTTTAATTATTATATTATTGTTTACTAATTTTCGATTCATCGGTGCATGCCTGCACTTTTCGGGCTGCAAAGTTACAAATAACTTTCCGAACCACCATACTTTTTACCTCTTTAAATAGTAGTTTTTAATTTTAAGAACCGAATATTAGGTCTTTTTAATTCAAATTAACAATCTTCTATTCTGAAAAAACATTCTTACCTCCCCAAAAACAAAGAAATTACTCCTTCATACATCGTCAAACAAGACCTTATCGAGATAAAGAATAAAGAAGCTAAAGCCTGACTTTAAACACAAATTACGCGGATTAGCACGTCCCTCACACTAAAGAGCCGTATCAATCCGCGTAACACGTAAAGCGAATCCGAGCAATCAACAATCTTTATGCTTCGCCCTTGAAATCGGACAAATTGGGAACATAAGTCTTATTACCACTCTGCATCTGCTCAGGCATACGAATGGTTCCCCAATTATTTTCATACTTCTTCACATTGTCCTGTAAAGCAAAAAGCAGGCGCTTGGCATGTTCAGGAGTGAGTACAATGCGCGACTGCACACTGGCCTTAGGCAAACCGGGCATTACACGCACGAAATCAAGGATGAACTCTGACGTAGAGTGTGTAATAACTGCTAAATTAGCATAAGTTCCTTGAGCTACTTCATCCTTCAATTCAATCTGCAACTGATTATTGGGATTATTCTTTTCCATAATTCTTTTACTTTTTAATTTGGTTAATAAAAATACAATAATGGGTGCGAAGATAACGTTTTCTTTTCTTTTGTCCTAATCTGCCAACCGAAGATTATAGTTTTTTATCACGCCCTTATACATTATTATATATATAGAAAAGGCAATCATACGTTCTTTTTTCTAAAATCTATTAACCTATCGCTACATTTTGTCGTGTTTGCTTGCTTATTTGTCGCGTTTACATTACATTTGCAGCGTCGTAGGGGGAAAGACTGCAGCTTTCC
>CAZTPB010000277.1:0-2045 GCA_964614555.1 uncultured Bacteroides sp. | reverse complement strand
TGCCTGCCTGTGCGCCGCAACATGATTGTGACGGACGATGTCATCGAGAGCCCGCAGTCTATCGTCATTCCCGAAGCCGCAAACCGTGAGATTTCAGCCACAGTGGTGTTGAAACGTCTGATAGAAAGTTTGGGATAAAATGAATGGAATATAAACAATAAAAAAAGAAAAGATTATGTCAGTTTGGAGAGTTATTTTGTCCATTATCTTTCCGCCTCTTGCCGTCTATGACAGAGGTTGTGGTTCTATCCTGATTGTGCTGTTGCTCACCTGCATCGGTTGGGTGCCTGGAGTCATTGCAGCATTGGTTATCCTGAATAAGGGAAACTAACTGGTCATGGAATGAAAAAGAGAGGAGGCGTTTCACTATTACGCCTCCTCTCTTTATATTATATATAATAAGGTATAGCCTTATTCACTCAGATGCTCGTGCATGGCAGCCGCTGCGCGTCGTCCGTCGCCCATGGCAAGGATGACGGTGGCACCACCGCGTACGATGTCTCCACCTGCATAGATGGTGGGGATGTTGCTCTGCATCCGTTCGTTGACAGCGATGGTATTCTTGCGTCCCAGTTCGAGTCCCTTCACAGAAGTGGGGACAATGGGGTTGGGCGATACACCGACAGCTACTACGGCCATATCAATGTCCAGTGTCACTGTGGCACCGGGGATAGCTACGGGGCTTCTTCGTCCGCTGGCATCCGGCTCACCCAGTTCCATTTTCTGCAGTACAACCTGCTTCACGGCACCCTTCTCGTCAGCAATATACTCGATGGGGTTGTGCAGCGTGAGGAACTCGATGCCCTCCTCCTTGGCATGTTTCACCTCTTCCAGACGGGCAGGCATCTCAGCCTCACTGCGCCGATAGACGATATAGACCTTTTCGGCTCCCAGACGTTTGGCTGTACGGCAAGAGTCCATGGCTGTGTTTCCGCCACCTACCACGATGACGTTTTTGGCCGGATTGATAGGCGTGTCAGTCTCCGGATTTGAAGCATCCATCAGGTTCACGCGGGTCAGGTATTCGTTTGAGGACATGATATTCACACTGTTTTCGCCGGGGATATTCATGAAGTTGGGCAATCCCGCACCGCTGGCGATGAAGACACCCTTGTAACCCTCCTGCTGGAGTTCTTCCACACCGATGGTCTTCCCGATGATACAGTCCTTCACGAACTTCACACCCATCTTCTCGAGGTTGTTGATTTCCACATCCACAATCTTGTTGGGCAGGCGGAACTCCGGAATACCGTATTTCAATACACCGCCAATCTCATGCAAAGCTTCGAACACAGTCACGTCGTAACCATACTTTACCATGTCGCCTGCAAAACTCAATCCGGCGGGTCCTGAACCTACGACAGCTATCTTCATGCCGTTCGGTTCGGCCAATTCGGGCAGCACAATGTTTCCGCTTTCGCGCTCGTAGTCGGCCACGAAGCGTTCCAGATTACCGATAGCTACAGCCTGTTCGCCCATCTTCAGGTGGATGCACTGGCTCTCGCACTGCTTCTCTTGGGGGCATACACGTCCGCATACAGCCGGCAGGGCAGAGGTGTGCTTCAATACGCGGGCAGCTTCGAGAAACTCACCGCGCTCCACATTCTTTATAAAGGAAGGAATGTTGATGCTCACCGGGCAGCCTTGCATACAGGTGGGGTTGGCACAGTCGAGGCAACGTTTCGCCTCCGTCATGGCCTGCTCCTTGGTGTAGCCCGTATTCACCTCCTCCGTACGGGTGGTGGCACGATAGACCGGATCCAGTTCGTTCATCGGGCAACGCTCAATGGCGGTGCGGTCTTTCGGCTTCATGCTCTTGCGCAATTCTTCGCGCCAAGGAGCCTTGCGGTCGAGCAATTCTTCCATTGGAGCCTGACACTCTTTGTTTTGGCAGGGTTGGCAAGGTATTGCTGTCGCTTTCACCTGCGGTTCTATTTTGCACACATGCTCTTCCAAATGGCTCATCTCTTCCAGTTCTACCTGCTTGAACGAACCCATGCGCTTGAACATCTCGTCGAAATCTACCTGATGACCGTCGAACTCAG
>CAZTPB010000276.1:0-2054 GCA_964614555.1 uncultured Bacteroides sp. | reverse complement strand
TAAAGAGAGAGTTTTGAATAAAATCATGCCTAAAGAAAAAGACAAAATACAAAAGACCAACGTAGCCCGCCTGATGGACAAGGCTAAGATTGCCTACGAACTCATCCCTTATGAGGTGGACGAAAACGACCTCAGTGCCCATCACATCGTGGCACAATTGGGAGAGAACATCGAGCAGGTGTTCAAGACACTCGTCCTCCATGGTGACAAGACCGGACATTTCGTCTGTGTCATTCCCGGTGGAAATGAAGTGAACCTGAAAATGGCAGCCAAAGTGAGCGGTAACAAAAAATGCGACCTCATCCCCATGAAGGAATTGCTCCCGCTCACCGGATATATCCGTGGCGGATGCTCACCCATCGGAATGAAGAAACACTTCCCTACATACATCCACCACACGGCACTCGACTTTCCTTATATATATGTCAGTGCCGGCGTACGCGGCCTCCAGATAAAGCTCGCCCCTACCGATCTGATAAAGGCTGCACAAGCAGTATCGTGCGAACTGTTCTGAACAAAATGTCAAGAAAAAGACTAATTTAACGGGGTTATACACGATTTTACATAAAAAAGAGTGTACAACCTCAAGTTTTTTGTATCTTTGTGCCCTGTTAATCTCTAAAGATAATAATGACAAATAATAGGTGTGTATGCCTTTGAAGAAAAATCCGTCCGTATTACTCATCTACACCGGTGGCACCATCGGCATGATACAAAATCCTGAATCAGGTGCTTTGGAATCTTTCAATTTTGACCACTTGCAAAAGTATGTCCCCGAATTGAAACGCTTCAATTACCGGATAGAGACCTATCAGTTCACCCCACCCATCGATTCGTCCGACATGGAACCCTCCTTGTGGGTCAAACTGGTGCGCATCATCAACTACAACTACGACCGCTTCGACGGATTTGTCATCCTGCACGGGACGGATACAATGGCATATACGGCTTCTGCCCTGAGTTTCATGCTGGAAAACCTCAGCAAGCCCGTAGTGCTGACCGGCAGCCAGCTCCCTATCGGTATGCTCCGCACAGATGGCAAGGAGAATCTGATTACTGCCATCGAAATTGCCGCAGCCAAACATCCGGACGGAAAACCTGTAGTGCCCGAAGTCACCATCTTCTTTGAAAACGACCTCCTGCGGGGCAATCGGACAACCAAAATCAATGCGGAGAACTTCAATGCGTTCAACTCATTCAACTACCCGATTCTGGCTCATGCTGGCATCCACATCAACTACGACTACGACCACATCCATAAACCCGATGAAAACCTTCCTCTGAAACCACATTTCTTGTACGATACGAACATCATCATCCTCTCCCTCTTCCCCGGCATACAGGAGAACATCATTGACAATGTGCTCCACACACCCGGACTGAAAGCCGTAGTAATGCGTACGTTCGGTTCAGGAAATGCTCCTCAAAAGGAGTGGCTCGTCAAGAAGTTGAAAGAGGCAACCGAACGTGGACTGGTCATCGTAAACATCAGCCAATGTATGTCGGGAGCCGTTGAGATGGGACGCTACGAGACAGGCATACACCTGCTGGATGCCGGAGTCATCAGCGGATATGACAGCACCGTAGAGTCTGCCGTCACCAAACTGATGTTCCTCATCGGACACGGAATGTCCCCACAAGAGGTGCGCTACCACATGAACCGCAGTATGGCTGGAGAAATCACGAAAGAGAAATAAAGCCTTTAGTTACAAAAAGGTCATTTACGAAGGATTGATTTCCAAACCTGCATAAAGATGCAGCACGAGAATCGCGTATTTGCGTGTGGGAGGACTTGAAGTGGAAAATATGGCAAGGAAATCGCGCCTATACAGGGTAATAGTTTGTTATTTAATGAGATATAAAAAAAGCGTTTTCTCCAAATAGAGAGCGAAAATCGCTGAAAAAGGTGCCTTCTCCCGGCTTTATAGATGGATTGTCAAGTGAACTATAGTTCCATTCTCCTCGGAACTATAGAGCTTTAGTTGAACAAACTATAGTTCCAATGCCCTTAGAACTATAGTTCCGAGGAGATTGGAATAGTGGTTTATACCCTT
>CAZTPB010000275.1:0-2054 GCA_964614555.1 uncultured Bacteroides sp. | reverse complement strand
TTTGTTGTAAACTCCAACACATCGCTATAAGAGACACCATGCTCATTCTCGGCATACGCACGGATGTAATAGGTAGTCATATAAGAGAGTGTGTCTATCGTATATTGGAACGATGAAGCGCCCAATTGCTCGGGAAGCTCGCAATGAAGGTCTTCTACCGTGGGAAGTTTGTTTTCTGCACTCCAGCAGAAGCCTATACGGGTGATGGTTGACTTTCCCTTGTCACCGATGACAGCCTTCACCGTATAGCTCAAATCCGTAGAATCGACAGCCTGTATATCCGTAAGCACCGGTGCCGAAGCCGACTGGGTGGAGAACTTTACCGTCCGACCATATCCTACCCCCGACGAGTTCACGCCATAAGGGCAAACCAAATACTCCTGCTCCGGCATAAGTCCGCTGACGGTTGCAGAAATTTCCTTCGGACCGATCTCTACATTCACCACATTGTCCTTCACCGTGGGAGCATCCTCATTCTCTCCAATCAGTTTCCAACAAAAGCCATGCATCAGGATGTCGCTTCCCCCATCGTCTTGAATCAGTGAAGCAACTGTCACACTCTGAGCACCAAGATCTGAAAGTTCCACTTCACCAAATACCGGTGCATTACTCTCAGGAGTGGTAAAACTCTCTACTTGCCCCTTTACTGTTGATGCACCACTGCTTGCATAAGCACAATAGAAATACTCTTTCTTTGGGGTAAGGCCGAAAGCTTCCAATGTGAATGATGCCACATTTTGGCTATTCGTCATTTTGTACTCTGTAGGCTCGGCCATGCTCTCAAATTCAGAGACCATAATACCATATTCCTTGATAGTTGCACCATTCGGATTCTGAATGCTTCCGGAAAGGAAAGCCCCCTTACGGTAAACATCTGTTGCCTGCCCCGTCGTTACGGTCGGAGCATAATTTGCAGGTTCTTCTTCCTCACAAGCTGCCGTAGCAAACGTCAAGCCGCCAAGCAGTAACATATATAAAATACTTTTTATTGCTTTCATTGTCTTCCTCATTTTATTAGAACATGATACCGATACCTACCGTAGCCTCCATATATTTGAAACTGTTGCTTTGCACACCTGCTGATAAAGCAAAGTTCTTCAAGCGAAGCACAAGACCCGTTTCAGCTTCCACTCCCTGATAAGTCTCGTCTGTATTTTCTAACCACTGGCCATCCACCGTTTCCCAAGCCAACTTCTTATAGCCATAACCACCACCGGCATAGAGATAAAGGGGCTTGGACAAACGAAACATGGCACCTACAGTCACGGACAGGCGGCTACCTTTCGTCTCCCCGGAGAACCAGACCTCATGTCCCATAGCATCAACTCCTTCCCCCGTACATTCACCCTCCGTAGATTGGTTGGCAAAATTATACTTTGCCTTGATATAGCCACCGAATTTCTTCACGATACCCACCATCAAGCCATAAGACGGAGTACTGCCAACACCTGCCACGGGCATCACTAACGTACGGGTTTTATTTGCTCCGGCAACATCATACTTCAGCACCAGTTTGTAGGTAGTCTGTTCCTTCAGACGTTGTCCGAAGTCATACTTCATAGTACCGAACTTGTCACTGATAATTGTCAGGTTGGTCGAACCATGCGCCATATAAACAATGGCTTCACCGGGACGATACAAAACCTCTCCGATGACATTACCACCGAAAGAGTAGTCCTTGGCATCGGGAACTGATACCCTCACCACCGCACACGGCTCATCATTCACATCAAAACGCTTATTGGCTCGTGCCAGTATGTCACGTTCCAACAATTGAAAGGACACCACTTTCAGATCTTGGGCAAAACTATCGAAAGGGCATAACAGGAAGGTTGCCAAAACCACCCACAAAATGAACTGAATTCTTTTCATACTTCTGATTACACCTATCATTGATTGATTATTTCTTATTTTTCTCAAACAGGCTGTAAAATTAGCAATTTATCTTTTAGGACTAATCAAAAGAGGACCATTTTAACAATAATTACCCATTGAACCTATTGGAGTGATTGGAAAAATAAGACTGATCTTCACGATGAAAGAATGCATTCTTC
>CAZTPB010000274.1:0-2056 GCA_964614555.1 uncultured Bacteroides sp. | reverse complement strand
CGGGAATGCTGAATGCCGTGGGTCTTCAGAACAAAGGTGTTGACTATTTCGTGGAAAAGATTTATCCGCAAATCAAGGATATCAACACCAATATGATAGTGAACGTATCCGGCTCTGACATTGAGTCGTACGTAAAAACAGCCGAGCACATCAACGAACTGGATAAGATTCCTGCCATCGAACTGAACATCTCGTGCCCCAACGTGAAACAAGGCGGTATGGCCTTTGGTGTGACTCCTGATGGAGCTGCTGAAGTGGTGAGTGCCGTACGCAAGGCATACGACAAGACGCTGATTGTGAAGCTGTCGCCCAACGTGACGAACATTGCCGAGATTGCCCGTGCCGTAGAAGCGGCCGGTGCTGATAGTGTGTCACTCATCAACACCCTGTTGGGCATGGCCATCGATGCCGAGAAACGCCGTCCCATCCTCTCCACCATCACTGGTGGTATGAGCGGTGCAGCCGTGAAGCCCATCGCCCTCCGCATGGTGTGGCAGGTGGCTCAGGCAGTGAAGATTCCCGTTATCGGTCTGGGAGGTATCATGAACTGGCGCGATGCTGTAGAGTTCCTGCTGGCCGGTGCTACGGCCATCCAGATTGGCACGGCCAACTTCATCGATCCGGCCATCACCGTGAAAGTGGCCCAAGGCATTGACGACTACCTCAACCGCCACGGATTCACTTCGGTGAAGGATATTATTGGGGGATTGGAAGTTTCTTAACAAAAGGAGTTAGAGGAGTTAAAAGGAGTTACCGGCTCTACGAGCCTAAGGGAGTTAAAGCCAATAGCCACGCTTATGATAGCAGAACTATTGGCTTTAACTCCTTAGCAAAGCGGTAACTCCTTTTAACTCCTCTAACTCCTTATAGATATTTTACCGCCCACTTCCATCCAACAAATCGGGGCGGAGCTGCTTGGTGCGCTCGATGGCTTGCTGAAGTTCCTTTTACTCTTTCATCGCCAACATCACCTCTTCGGCAATGTAACGATCGGGTTGGGTAATCAACAGGCTGTCTTTGTCTGAAAGCACCTTATAGACACGGCTACGGTAAAAAATGCCAAGGGCACGCTCCTCCGATATGCCCAACTGTTGAGACAACAGCTTGATAACACGGCTATATTTATTCCAAATCAAAACATCAAGCATAATTCATCTATCTGTTTAAAGGGAGTTACATTCAAGAAACTTCAAATAACGATCCACCAAACATTGATTGAGCAGACAAATTTGATTATTGGGGAGTTGATAACGTAATCTTCCCAAAGCCGTCTGTTTATCAATCTGCCCAGCCATATAATTTTCTATCGTATCAAACACACGATCGTTGGCAATACCACCTTCTATGACATCATACTCTTTCCATTGGGTCAGACCGTTACGGCATCCGACAACAAAGTCCAACCATTCTTCATTATATTCTGCAAAACTGAGCACCCGATTTTGAGGATTCTGTACAATACCCTCATAATCCAGTTCATAGCAATTCACACATGGTTTTCCCTGTGGACGCAATTTAGCAATGGTCCTTGCCCAACGTTCAGCCTGTTCCTCCAATGTCGTGACATAAAACCCTTTGCCAAAATCAAGATTCTCGCGTCCGACAGCAACCAATGGTTGCTCCACTTTTACCGTACTTCCGTGATAGACCTTCATCATCCGACTCCCTTCATTTTTTTGCAGATTCCCAATTATGCAGAGCTTCCAACACCACATCAGCAATATATCCACGTCCCTGTGTATGGAGGGCATCATAACATTCATACAACAGGTTATGTATCAATCCATGCCGTTCCATCCGTTCGTAAAGTTCCTCCGCAGAAATCCCTGCTTTCTGTGCAGCACATTCCAACGCAAAGACAACAAACTCTGTTTTATAACCTTTTTCTTCCATTCTACAGAAATTCTCCTTGCAAAGATAATGTTTTTCCCATGACTAACCACATTTCTCCATAAAAAGTTTGCTATACACAGATATTTCGCCTAATTTGTGACAGTTTTATTTACCACCCGCTCCCTTCCAACAAATCGGGACGGAGCTGCTTGGTGCGCTCGAT
>CAZTPB010000273.1:0-2110 GCA_964614555.1 uncultured Bacteroides sp. | reverse complement strand
AAAAACAATTAACTAGAATTTTTTTTCAGTGTACACTTTGAGAGGCTGCTACAAGTCGGTGTGAGGGTACAATTTCCTTTATGGCCTAAAAGTGGAATAAGTGTAGTTTTTATTTGGTTTTTAAGTGGAATAAGTGTATTTTTGCACCCAGATAAAAGTGGAATAAGTGTTATGCTCAGAAGAAAAATTCAAAAGACGATACAAGATTATTTCCGTTTGGGTTCAAATAAAGTACTACTTCTTGATGGAGCCAGACAGATAGGTAAGTCATTTATAATTAGGCATGAAGGACAAAAGCACTTCAAGAATTACATCGAAATCAACTTCTTGGAAGATAAAAATGGTAATAAATTATTTTCTGGAGTCTCCACTACAAAGGATTTCTATCTGAAGTTAAGCGTGTATGCAGGCGGAAAAATGGACGCCAAGGAGAATACGCTTGTCTTTCTTGATGAGATACAGGCTTATCCGGAATTGCTCACCCTCCTTAAGTTCTTAAAGGATGAAGATCGCTTCACGTATATAGCTAGCGGCTCCCTATTGGGAGTGACATTGAACAAAACCTTATCCAAACCCGGTGGGCGCATTTTGAAATTAAAGATGTATCCACTTGATTTTGAGGAATTCCTGTGGGCTAATGGTGTGGGAGAAGAAGTGATTGCACACATGCGTGAACAATTCATGAATGAAAAGCCTATAAATGAAGCTCTGCATAACAAGTTTCTGGATTTGTTCAGAAAATACCTGCTCATAGGCGGGCTTCCCGATGCTGTCAATACATTCATTGAAACGAGCAACATCGTGGCTGTGCGTGCTGTGCATGATGAAATATACGAATTGTACAAAGGGGATGCGTCGCAATATGATGAAGAAAACGCATTAAAGATTAAGCGTATCTATGAAATGATACCGTCCAATATGGAGAACAAGAAGAAGCGTCTTCATTATTGTGAGATTGAGAATAAAAAGGGCAAACGCAGTTCGGATTATGAGGCCGAACTGGAATACCTTGTTAGTTCAGGTATTTCCTTGGAAGTTCTTGCTGTGTCAAATCCCAAGTTTCCGCTTAAAGAGTCTGAGCAGAAGACATTGATAAAACTGTATCTGAACGATGTAGGCATTCTTACCAACATCTTGTACAGATACAACATCAATGCACTCTTGTCATCCGATAATAGCATCAATCTTGGAGCGGTTTATGAAACCGTAATCGCACAGGAACTGAGCGCACACGGTTATACGTTGAGGTATTATGACAACAAGACTAAAGGTGAGGTCGATTTTCTTGTAGATGACTACGATACACTTAGCGCAATGCCTATTGAAGTAAAATCCGGTCAGAATTTTAGAAGGCACAGAGCATTGGACAGGTTTGTTCAAAATGAAGATTATCATATAAAGAAGGCTATTCTCTTCTCTAATGACAGAGAGGTTCAAAGAGACGGGAAAGTCGTTTATATGCCGATATACTATGCCATGTTCTTGAATCCGAGCAATCCGTCATCCCTTTTGATTCCAACCTATTCGATATAAAGGTTTGTAGATAAGTATTACCATCTTCAGCCTCATCGGACGCAAAGACTTGATGGTGGAGTCGGTGTGAAGACTATAATTGGCCAAAATGTGTAAAAAGCTATACCTATGAGAAATAAAAGCAATAAAATATATATTTTTGTTGCCTATAGGAAATAAAATTGTATTTTTGCGCACAATTGACAGTATAAAGGACAACTACCCCAAATATGTCATATCCATGATACCCCTTGTCAGAAGGAACGACAGGTCAGGAATCATACATTTGGGTTTGCGCGAGTTTCTAAAGAATGGCTTTTAGCCCAACCCTATTCCTAATATTCCTAATACGGATAAAATGCACAAAACGAGAAAACCTAATACAGATAAATGACACGGATGTGCATAAAGAAAATGAATGCCACCGCCTGCAAAGAACTGATGGAACTGCGTAGCGACCCGAACAGCGGAATCACAGCCCAAGGAAGAAGACCTGTCACAGTGTATGTGAGGGCAAAGGATGAAGAATGAGTGTGAAAGGACAAATCCCTCTAAACAGATAAATGACACTTGACAAATAGGCCCAAAATGCATTTTA
>CAZTPB010000272.1:0-2123 GCA_964614555.1 uncultured Bacteroides sp. | reverse complement strand
TTAAGTTTGCAAAATCCTTATAAGGGAGGATTTTTTGAATTCTTTGACATTAAGTTTTAGCACAACTCCTTGCCCGTTCCATCTTTATTCACTATTTTTGCCGAACATTATCAAACAAGAAAAATCCATGGCAAAGAAAAAACAAGAAAAGATACAAGAAAAGAAAGTTTCAAGCAAACAGCAAACGCATGAACAGGAGCCGTCCAAAGGAAGTTTCTGGCAGCGATGGGTGACACGGCCTATGAACAACTCCATCGGACAATTCGTCGTCGGCCTGCTGCTGATGTTCATATCGCTCTATATGCTGTTAGCCTTCATCTCCTTCTTATCCACAGGAGCTGCAGACCAAAGCCTGCTGGAAAATCCAGCACCCGGTGAGTTGGGTACGGACAACGATGTGAAGAACTTTGCCGGTGCACAAGGAGCTTTGCTGGCCAATTGGCTTATCAACGGATGCTTCGGACTTTCCGCCTTTTTTATTGCCATCTTCATGGCTGCTGCCGGCATCAAGTTGATGCGTGCCTACCAGATAAACCTTTCCAAATGGTTCATCTGCTGCTCATTGTTATTGGTATGGTCGTCGGTAGCATTGGGATTCATCTTCGGCACACCCGAGGCCGACAGTTTTCTTTATCCCGGAGGATTGCACGGATACAATGTCTCCAACTGGCTGACATCACAAATCGGTGCTCCGGGTGTGTGGCTCCTCTTATTGGCCACTGCCATTCTTTTTGCCATCTATCTGAGCCGTGAGACAATCAACCTGATTCGCAAAATGCTACGCCCTACCCTACCGCTTGACAAACTGAAACGGCATAAAAATTCTGCCCACGTAGGAGAGGAAATTTTCTCAAGTGAGGGAGAAAAAACGGAAGAGCAAACTACCGACAAGGAAGAAGAAGCATCATTCACCGTAGAGCTACCGCTCACTCCTGTGATAGAAGAAAAAAGCACGGAAGAAAAGGAGATGGAAATACGACAAGATGTCCTACAACCGGTTTCACAGACAGAGGAGGAGGAAGAGACAGAACAATCTCCCGCTAATCAGGAATCCGACCAAACTGTCACTGAAGAGACCGAAATGGAGGTAGATGTGCCGGAAGATGAAGAATACACCGGCCCGGAAATGGAGCCATACAATCCGAGGCTCGATTTGGAAAACTACCGCTACCCGACACTCGACCTGATGAAGAAATATGAGGACAACACTCCCACCGTAAACGAAGAGGAGTTGTTGGCCAACAAGAACCGCATCATCGAAGTGCTGCACAACTTTGGTGTGGAAATCTCATCCATCAAAGCCACGGTAGGCCCCACTATCACCCTTTATGAAATCACACCGGCAGCCGGTGTGCGCATTGCCAAGATACGCAATCTGGAAAACGACATCGCCCTGAGCCTTGCCGCACTGGGCATCCGCATCATTGCCCCTATCCCCGGCAAGGGTACCATCGGTATCGAAGTCCCTAATGCCAAGCCACGCATTGTTCCGATGCTTTCAGTGCTCAGCTCACGCAAATATCAGGAGAGTGATATGGAGTTGCCCGTAGCCGTAGGAAAGACCATCAGCAACGAAGTGTTCATGTTCGACCTCGCCAAAGCCCCCCATTTGCTTGTAGCCGGTGCCACGGGTATGGGTAAGTCGGTAGGCTTGAACGCTATCGTCACATCGCTCATCTACAAGAAACATCCGGCGGAGTTGAAATTCGTCATCATCGACCCGAAAAAAGTAGAGTTCAGCATCTATGCTCCGATAGAATACCACTTCCTCGCCAAGTTGCCCGATAGCGAAGATTCCATTATCACCGATGTCACCAAAGTGGTGCAGACACTCAACTCGCTCTGCGTGGAGATGGATACACGCTACGATTTGCTCAAAAGTGCCGGTGCACGCAACATCAAGGAATACAATGCGAAATTCATCGGACGCCGCCTCAATCCGGAAAAGGGACACAAGTATCTTCCTTACATCGTAGTGATAGTGGACGAGTTCGGCGACCTCATCATGACAGCCGGGAAGGAAGTAGAGTTGCCCATTGCCCGCATTGCCCAATTGGCCCGTGCTGTAGGCATCCACATGATCATTGCCACCCAACGTCCGACCACCAACATCATCACAGGTA
>CAZTPB010000271.1:0-2130 GCA_964614555.1 uncultured Bacteroides sp. | reverse complement strand
GATAAGAAGGAAAAGACCAAAAAGACAAGCAAAGCGTCCAAGCAGAGAACCACCCGAATAAACGAAAAAAACTAATTTATAGAACCTCCCTTATATAGATAGAACAATCAATCAGGCACGGACTACATGGATTCACACGAGACTTCTTATCCCAGCCCCTCCGTGTGCCATCCACGTAATCCGTGCCTGAAACTTTGTGATGCTTATACCTCCCCGAGGAAGTACCCCTCAAATCTTCCCTATAGTGAAATTCTTTGGATTGCGCCCGGTGAAATCCTTCAGATAAAGCTTGATTTCGCGCAAATCCTTCTCCAATTCGCCTGTGGGAGTCAGTTCCTTTTCGCAGGTGATAAGTTTCTTCTTGTAGTCAATGCCAATGACGATAATGGGCACTCCAGCCTGAAGGGCGATGTGGTAGAAGCCCTTCTTCCAATTGGGATTGGCCTTTCGGGTGCCTTCCGGAGTGATGGCCAGATGAAAGAGCTCACTCTTGTTGCACGCCTCTACCATCTGCTCTACCAACGAGTTGCGCTTGCCGCGATGCACGGGCACACCGCCCACCGCACGGAAGAATACGCCCAACGGCCAGAAGAACCACTCCTTCTTCATCATGAACTGTGTCTTCCGGCCGATGGCCGCATAAAACAGCTTGCCATAGAAAAGATCCCAATTGCTGGTGTGCGGGCCACAGCAGATGATATACTTGGGGTAATCCGGCACTGTGACACGCGTCTGCCACCCTAATACCTTATAATATAAGAACCGGCAGAATGATTGTCCTAAACCCATACTGCCCACATCAATGAAGTGCACCTATTTCATCAAGAATGCCCTCTACCTGCTTTTGGAAATCAGCACGGAAAGCCTTGTAGAAGCCCTTGACATTGCCCGGCTCTGTGTGACTGATGCGGCAGACAAAATCGTTCTGCACATTCAATATATGTACCAACACGGCATCCACCTTGGCTGCATCAACACCCGGAACTACCTGCGACACCACAACACACTCTGTGAACAGTTCACCAATCACGTTGTTGACCCGTTTCTTCAAAATTCTTCGTTTTGCCATAATACGATTCGTTGTTTTTATATTCGACAGACCAATACTATCGGCGACAAAGATAACTCTTTTTATCTGAATTATGCAAAGAAAATACATTTTTTCAGCCATTCGGCTTTTTTTTCTCTGTACAAGCGAAAAAAGTGTCTTTTTATTACCGTATTCCAAAATATTGTCGTAAATTTGCCACGATTTAAATAAAAGACATCGACAAATGAAGGCATTATACGACATATCCTATCGCTTTTTTTATTACTTTTACTTTAGCAATGAAGTAGAGCGGAGAGGCGTATGTGCATAATCTGAAAGCGACAGAAAAAAGATTGATTCAATAAGCAAAACAAAATCCCGCCTCAAACCACCTTAAGGAGAAGCGGGATTTTTTTGTAAGGAGAGAGAGTGACAATGAAAAGAATAGCAATACAAGGAATGGTTGGGTCGTATCACGACATAGCAGCCCACCAGTATTTTCACGACGAAGAAATAGAACTGATATGTTGCCCCACATTCGAGGAGGTGTTCGAACAGATCAGGAGAGACAGCAGCGTCATCGGCATGACCGCCATCGAAAACACCATTGCCGGCAGCCTGCTGCACAACTATGAACTGCTGAAGCAAAGCGGAACAACCATCGTGGGAGAACACAAATTGCGCATCAGCCACAGTCTGCTCTGCCTGCCGGATGAAGACTGGGAAGACCTGACCGAGGTGAACTCACACCCTGTAGCTTTGGCACAATGCCGCGATTTCCTGATGAAGCACCCGGACCTGAAGATTGTAGAGACTGAAGACACGGCCGGAAGCGCCAAGGACATCAGCGAAAAACTGTTGAAAGGACACGCTGCCATCTGCTCGAAATTTGCCGCCCCACTCTACGGCATGAAGGTATTGGAGGAAGGTATAGAGACGAACAAGCACAACTTCACCCGCTTCCTCGTGGTCAGCGACCCCTGGAAGGCTGACGAACTGCGCCAACGCAAAGAGTCGAACAAGGCCAACATCGTCTTCTCCCTCCCACACAGCGAGGGAAGCCTCAGTCAGGTATTGAGCATTTTCTCCTTCTACCGCAT
>CAZTPB010000270.1:0-2139 GCA_964614555.1 uncultured Bacteroides sp. | reverse complement strand
AAAGATAGCTAAAATCTTTCTTATGCATGGAAGGGAGCTGACTAAAAAATGCAAAGAGGACCCGCTGGCATACCGACGAGTCCCCTTCCTCCTTTTTTTCAACCCATTTAATCTTCGTCATTCCATAAAGTCATCTGAAGGTGGATTGGCAAATCCTCTGTCACCGTCTCCACTTCGTGGGTCGTGACCTCTACGTCCGCCCGGACGTCTCTGCGGACGTTCTTTCTCCATCTTTTCAAATGCTTCATACTGTTCTGGAGTAAGCACTTCCTTCACTTTGGCCAAATAGTCGGCACGTACAGCCTTTGTTTGCTCTTCGAGAGCTTCACGTTGTGCCTTACGTTCCTCCCTTGTCATTTGCCGGGCGGCTACAGAGTCTGTCTGCTCGGGTCTGCCTGCACGCATCAACTGTTCCAACTGACCGAAATATTCAGCATTCAACTCTTTCATACGGGCCGTCTGCTCTTCATTGAGTGAAAGACGCTCCACCTGACGGGCTGTCATACGCTCTACCATCGTCGCGCGATTCATGCGGGGATCCCGACGGTTGCCACGCTCATCCCTGTCTTGAGCCGACATTCCAGCCACTACGGCTACAAGAGCCAACAAAATCAATCCTAACTTTTTCATATTCTACAATGTTTAATTTGTTCTTAATGTTGATTTAAGTTGCAACTGACTATTTGACAATGGCATCCTGCAAAAGGTTTAAAGCCTGAATGCTAAAAAAGAGCAAAAAAAGTAGAGACAAATGGTTGTTCGTGACAAAATATGTATCTTTGCTTCCGAAATCAGACATTGAAACATTATAGATATGAACAAACAAGAAGTTATTTTATCCGAAAATTTGGAAAAAAGCCTGTGGCAGGCCATTGATAACTGCAAATACGACAAACTGTTTGTCCTCACCGACGAATGTACGCATCGCCTCTGTCTGCCGCTCGTCCAATCATGCGGTCATCTGGCCGATGCCGGACACATTGTCATCGGAGCGACCGACACTCACAAGACTTTGGAAACACTGGCATACGTATGGAGAACTTTGGGCGACAAAGGAGCCACACGACACTCGCTGATGCTCAACCTTGGAGGGGGCATGGTGACGGATCTCGGTGGCTTTGCTGCCTCTACGTTCAAGCGGGGGATTGCCTACATCAACATCCCCACCACATTGCTGGCCATGGTTGATGCTTCTGTTGGTGGGAAAACCGGCATCAATTTCAATGGTCTGAAAAACGAAGTTGGTGTGTTCTCGCCTGCACGAAGTGTACTCATTGACACTGACTTCTTGCGCACACTCGATTACCAGAACCTGGTATCAGGCTATGCCGAAATGCTGAAACACGGACTCATCAGCACCACTGCTCATTGGGCTGAACTGTTGGACTTCGACCTCCAGCAGGTAGATTACAAAGCATTGCAGCCATTGGTGGCCAAGAGCGTGAAAATCAAAGAAGACATTGTGGAGCAAGATCCGTTGGAACACAGCATCCGCAAGGCACTCAACTTGGGGCATACCGTGGGACATGCTTTCGAAAGCCTTGCTTTAGAGGAAAACCGTCCGCATCTGCACGGGTATGCTGTGGCCTGGGGAATGGTATGCGAACTGTATCTGTCGTGTATGAAATGCGGATTCCCTATTGACAAGATGCGGCAGACCATCCGTTTCATCCGGGAGACTTACGGATGCTTCCATTTCGATTGCAAGCATTACGACCGTCTCTATATGTTTATGACGCACGACAAAAAGAACACTTCGGGTGTCATCAATTTCACTCTACTTGGTGAGGTGGGCGACATACGCATCAACCAAAGTGCCACTCGACAGGAAATTGATGAGATGTTTGACTTCTATCGGGAGACGATGGGTTGATTGGTAGGACTGCCTTATAATATAATAAGGTATATCCGATTGCTCTCCTGAATAGAACTGATAAGGGGGTATAATCGGATTCGGGATTTTTTATATGTGATAATCAATAATTTAGGATGTTGGCTAAAAAAAGTTGAAAAAAAGAAGGTAAAAAGCTTGTTCATGTCATAGAAAAGCTCTACCTTTGCATCGCTTTTGAAAAGAAAGAGTCTCGGGCGCTTAGCTCAGCTGGTTCAGAGCATCTGCCTTACAAGCAGAGGGTCGGG
>CAZTPB010000269.1:0-2159 GCA_964614555.1 uncultured Bacteroides sp. | reverse complement strand
TAAATGGTCTTTTTCCTGATTACTTCAACGCTTCGAAATCGTAGTATTTGAGATGTTGTTCCAAGCGGGGAATCCGGTTGCCGACGGCTGAAATCAGCGACCAGGCAATCTTGTGTGCACCATAGACGTTCAGGTGTGTGTCGTCCTGCAGGCCTTTGGGATGCGACTTGCTTCCTTTCGGCAGCCACATATACAACTGCTTGGAGTCTTCCGGGCCCATGGATTCCACCAATCCGTGTGTGATGGCATTGGCATCAATGAAATAGGCATCGGTTGCAGCTGCCACCCGACGTGGGGAATCCAAGTATTCACCGTGGGTATCCTCCAGACGGTGGTTGACAAACTTGCGGCGTACGATGGAGTTGAAGAGTACGGGGATACCTCCTCGCTGGCGTGTCTCGCGGACAAAGCGGAGCAGGTTGGCATCAAAGGTGCCTCCGGGGACTGTATAGACCGACTCTTTCTTATACTTCTCGTCGTTGTGGCCGAACTGGATGAACACATAGTCGCCCGGGCGGATGCGGGCCAACACCTTGTCCCAACGGCCTTCGTTGATGAAACTCTTTGTGCTGCGTCCGTTCTGTGCATGGTTGTCCACCTCCACAGCGTCGGTGAAGAAGGCTTGCAGCACCATGCCCCAACCGCGTTCGGGGCTTCCTTTGCTGGTGTCCTTATTGGCCATCGTAGAATCTCCTATCATCAGGACGCGGATTTTGCCGTTCTTGTTCTCTACCGTCACCGGTCCTTCATGGGGTATCAGGCGTTCACGCTCCAGACAGGCATTGATGAAGGGGCCGATGGCTTTGGGGTCGTTGTCGCGGATGGTCTCGTTGATGTAATATTCAAAGGTGCCCGAGCGCATGCCTTTGCCTCCCAATCCGGCTACGGCACAACAGTCGCTGATAGAGACCACACCGTTCTTGTCCGTCTTGATGAAGCGTTTCAGGAATCCCTCGTAGCCCTTTTCTGCTACAGCCATGTATCTTTCGGGGATGACACCCAGACGGATGCCTTTATAGAGCGAGTAGATGAACATGGCCGATACGGTAGATTCCAGGTAGTTGCCCTTGTCGCCGCTGCGGTCGAGCACCTGATACCACTGTCCGCTCTTGCTGTCCTGATACCGCTCAATCTGTGTCACCACATTGTCCAGAATGTTGAGCAGCGAGTCGCGTCCCGGTTCGTCGGTGGGCATGAACTCCAGTGTCTCTACCAGTGCCATGGCAAACCATCCCATAGCCCGTCCCCATGAGTGGGCACTCTGTCCGGTGGCCTTGTCGCACCAGAACTGTTCGTGGCTTTCGTCCCAAGCGTGTTTGTATAGTCCGGTCTTGGCATCATAGGTGTGGCGTGCCACCACGCAGAACTGGTTGACGATGTCCTTGAATGCCTCCGGCTTGTTGTAGCGCACGGCATATTCGGCATAGAAGGGGCATCCCATGTAGATGCCGTCGAGCCACATCTGGTGCGGATATACCTTCTTGTGCCAGAAGCCTCCTTCGGAGGTGCGGGGCTGGTCGGCAAACTGCGAATACATGAGGTCGAGTGCTTTCTTGTATTTTTCCTCGCCCGTGCGCGTGTACATATTAAATAATATCTTGCCGGTGTTCACGCGGTCGAGACTGAACTCCTCGCGCTTGTAGGCCACCACGGTGCCGTCTTCGCGTACCATCGTGTCGCAATAGGCTTCGGCATAGTCGAAGTATCGGCTGTCGCCATACATCTCCTCAATCCGGAGGAAGGCTTGCAACTCCACACCGTGGCAGTAGTCCCACTTCAGTTTGGGCTGGAAGTCCAACTGCCACGACTCGGGACAGCGCACCATTTCAGACTCGGCTATTCTCACAGACAACGGGAGGTTTTCATCGATTTTCTCTTGTGCTGTCATTGGTAACGCACACGAGAGGCTGACCGCTCCACACAGAGTAAAAAAGAATTTTTTCATGTAGTATTTTGTTTATTAGTAATTGTTCAGACCAAATTAGCGGCAAAATTATCTAAAATTCTTTGTAAGTCCAAGAAAAACGCGTATCTTTGACGGCAAATTTTCAAATTAATAATTCATTACTGGTATCATGAGTATCAATCAGAACTACAAAAAGACAAATTTCAGATGGGTGATGTGCGCTCTGCTGTTCGTCGCCACAACGGTCAACTAC
>CAZTPB010000268.1:0-2163 GCA_964614555.1 uncultured Bacteroides sp. | reverse complement strand
GCGTCAGTCACGCTTGCCCTTCGCTTCACCCGGAATGTTGTGGCTGGGTCAAAAGTCTGTTTGCTCGTAAATCATACGAAAGAAAATCCTCCGCCCCGGCATTCATCCCTATAATGCCTAAGACGGAGGAAAGTTTGATGATTTTATCTTTTTTATCAACGATAAAGTCCCATTCACACCAACTTGAAGACAATACGAAAAACTCCGTCTTCATACCTCCAGCTGTTGATTTTGAAAGTTCCTATTTCTTTTGTATTCTCCACGTGGGCACCGATGCAGGCACACACGTCGTAGTCGCCGATGCGCACCAGGCGGAGGGTGGCACTTGCATCGTCGGGCAACTTGCTGGTATCGACCTCGGGCGGCAGGTTGTCGCGCGTGGCAAACTCATACGTCACGGGCAATCCTTGGGCAATCACCTCGTTCATCCGTCGCTCTATCTCCTGCACCTGCTCTTCGGTGGGGCATTCGGCCAGCGGCCAACTGATTTTGCTCTTTTTCCGCTCGATGTGTGCATTGCGCGAGCGTCCGCAACCAAACATCCGCATCATCGTCTGGTTCAGCAAATGCTCAGCAGTGTGACTGGGAGGATATTCCTGCTTGTTGTGGTCGTTGAAAATGGGGGTTTCCATGATGTCTGTTCATTTAAATTCAGTGCAAATTTATCCAATATCATTGAAACTACCAACGATTTCATGGATAATCACAGATTTTGCATTATCTTTGCCACCGTAACATAATATAATAAGGTATAAAGATTATGGCATTCGAAGCATCAAGACGTGATTGGAGCGAACTGTACGCATTCTTCCGCCTGTTGGCAGACGGTTATGTTTATGCCGGACAGGCTGACGGAAACGCAAATGAAGAAAAGAAACTGACCGTAGCCATGGTGCAACGCGAAGAGCACGATGGCACACGCAAATACATCATTGAAAGTGAATACATCCACCTCCTTGGCGAGGGACACGATGAACGTTTCCCACGCGAGGACTTTGCTTTAGTAGCTCAAATGGTGGGCGATATGCTGAAGCAGGGTAGGGGTGAGGAGGAACTGACATCGCCCGAGGGGGTGGAAGAGTTCCTCGATGCGGTGGCCATCTACAATCTGGAGGCAAAGACAGATGACCGCACGGATTTCTATGTGGCTTTCTGGAGTGTGGATGCACCACTCGTCGGCTTCCGTTCTTACTCGCGCCTGGGCGGCATGATTCCTTTGCTTGATGGCGGACGGGCGGCAAACATCAAATTTGAGCAGACGGGCGTACGCTTCCCCAACCCTACGGTGAACAAAATCAATTGGTTGGAGTCACCCAACGAGGTGCTCGACCGCATGTTGATGATTGAGCGCATGGGCGGAGTGCTGAAGTACAACGACGTGGCCGACAAGGTCTTCCGTAGCAATCTGCTGATGATAGACTTGCATTTTCCCCGTATCGCAGCTGAGATGTTGCGCACCATGTACTACGAGGGAATCACCCGCGTCTCCGAACTGACCGAACGCATCAAGGAAATCAACCCCCTGAAGATAAAGACCGAACTCATCGAGAAGCACCGCTTCTACGAGTTCAAGGTGAAGCAGTTCCTTCTTGCTTTGGCTATGGGTATGCGCCCTGCCAAACTTTACAATGGTACAGACTCTGCCGTGGAGGGATTCATCTACACCGATGCCGAAGGACGTATTCTCTGTTATCACAAGGCCGACAGACAGACATTCGAAGACTTCCTCTACAACCATACCCGCTTGGAAAAAGGCTCTCTCGAAAAAGACAAATACGGCTATTTGGAGCGTGAAAACAATCTCTATTATTTCAAACTGAATCTCAAAGTAGGCTTTGTGAAGCGAAACAAGTAAAAAACGCCTTTACTGAATATCAAACACTTAGCTAAAAAGACAGATTTTACATTAAAAAAGTAGCCGAAAAGTTTGTGGGTTATCAAAAAAAGCAGTACCTTTGCACCCGCAAATCAGGAATAAAACCTGATAAAGCAAAGCGAACGCGGAAATAGCTCAGTTGGTAGAGCACAACCTTGCCAAGGTTGGGGTCGCGAGTTCGAGCCTCGTTTTCCGCTCATCTTTGAAATGATGAAATATGCCTCAAAGAGGGTAATGCCCAGGTGGCGGAATGGTAGACGCGCTCGTTTCAGGTGCGAGTGTTGAGA
>CAZTPB010000267.1:0-2168 GCA_964614555.1 uncultured Bacteroides sp. | reverse complement strand
GGAGCTACTGCCTTGTCATGAGTTCTTCTTTTGGCAGTTCTTGTCTTTGATTGTCTTCTTTTAGGATGTGCCATTTTACTTTACATTAATTATTATCTAATATTTTCTTTAATCCACTCCAACGGGGGTCAAGTGCGCCGGAAGGATTTTCCAGGTCTTCATCTTCCTCGACTCCTACACCCGTCATATCTTCATCATCTGCAGAAATTCTCAGATGCCTACTCAATTTTCCGGCCATAGCCTTGTTGCATTTACCAGGGGCATGCACATGCTTCATCGGTATAGCCAACGCTATGAACTCATACATGAACCATGCCACATTGATTTCCCCTTCTTCCTCGGGAATAATAACCCAATCCCCGTCTTCAGCATATTCGGTTCCCATTTTTACCATCACCTTATCCGACACGGCAATATCCAAATCCATGTCATCCAAGCAACGGTCACAAGCAACCTGCACCACGCCATCCATCCCAAACTTGATTTCAAAAGTGCTTCCCCCGGCAAGTTTCTTGACATTCATCACCACATTCACATTGCCCCTTGTCACTTCAGGAGCATCAATATCGATGAAGAACTGATTATCCAATTTGAATTCCTGTGTACAGGTCATTGCCTGCATATTTTTCAGTTCTATTCTGTACTTATCAAACTTTCCCATTTATATTCCACTTATAAAGGTTCAAAATTCAAAATCACTTTACATCGTCATATTATCCCTTGGGGCTTTTTCTATCAAGCCATAGAATTCGGGCGACAAAGATACAAATAATTATCTGTATCCAAGCATAAAATGCCTGCTAAATCTCTAAATTACATTATTTTTTCAATTCTATACGGAATATTGTACCCTTATTCAGCTCCGAATACCTGACATATATACGCCCTTTATGGTACTCTTCCACGATTCTTTTTGCCAACGAAAGTCCCAACCCCCATCCACGTTTCTTGGTCGTAAATCCAGGAGCAAAGACATTCTTATAATTGGATTTTGATATCCCCTTGCCTGTATCCTCGACCTCTATATTAACCTGATGTTCCAGCTCTGACACACGAAGCACAATTGTCCCTTGCCCATTCATTGCATCTATTGCATTTTTGCACAAGTTCTCTATCACCCATTCAAACAACGAGGCATTCATTTTCACCATCAACGGGACATCCGGACAATGGCAAGCTATCACTAACTTGGAGGAGCTTCTGCGCTCTATATAAGTCACCACATGCCCCAATACCTCATTCAGATTCTCCTCTTTCAACTCCGGCATAGAACCTATTTTGGAAAAACGGTCTGCTATCAGCTGCAAACGGGAAACATCCTTACTCATTTCCGGAATCAGTTCGTCATCTGCATATTTTTCCCGCAAGATTTCCATCCAAGCCATCAACGAAGATATCGGGGTTCCCAGCTGATGAGCCGTTTCTTTGGACAATCCCACCCAAACCTTGTTCTGCTCTGCCTTTTTTGAACTCAACAAAGCAAATATCGCAACCAACACAAAGACCAATACCACCCCCAATTGTACATAAGGATAGGAAGCCAGCCGCTTCAACATCAAGGATTCATCATAACATATATCTATATAATCCGTTTCATCCTGTTCATTCAGCCGGATACGGATTGGCTGTTTCGATGAACGCATGACCTCTGCCATCCCCTTCAAATATCTTAATGTATCTTCCGGACTGATTGAAATATTCCTATAAGTCTGGACCTCTCCACTATTATCCACTACTATGACCGGAATTGTATTATTCCCATTTATTACAGTCAGCACCAAATTCAAATCCGTATCCGCTGATGCATTATTCAACGAACGCATAGCTTCTGCCCAGACTTCCATCTTACGTTCCTCTTCACGAGACAAATCCTGTACAAGAAAATGTGATACCCACAATGAGGCTATTGCAATTACCACCGCAATCATCACCAATATGATTTTCATCTGCTTGATTCTGCCAATCCATTGTATCATGTTTTCTCTCTTTTTTAACTATTTATAGTTATATAAACGGATAGGAATTCTTTTTAGTATGACCGGCACGTCAAAAGGTTTCTTCCGGAAGGAGACAAAAAAAGATTCCCGCTACCGGATTTCTCCGGAACGGGAACCTCTCTCAAAAAAAACGGCAGCGACCTACTCTCCCACCTTGGCAGTACCATCGGC
>CAZTPB010000266.1:0-2189 GCA_964614555.1 uncultured Bacteroides sp. | reverse complement strand
ATAAAGACATGAAACAATTTTTTATTTCAGCCATTGCAATGATGCTATCTGTTGGCATGATGGCACAGGATGTGAAACGTCCGGATTCGTACAACTACACTCGTGGAGTGGAGGCTATGCAGAACGGTAATATGGATGAGGGAGTGGAGTTCCTACAGAAGGAACTGGCAGAGAATCCGAAGAATGGGTATGCTTATGGATGGCTGACTGCAGTGCATGCAAACAAAAATGATTATGGTACAGCATTGAACTTGGTGAACCAATGTATCAAATTTGTACCTAAAAAGGACAAAGAATGGAAAGCTTACGGACACTCAATGCGTGCATCCGTTTACTTGAACCTCGGAGATACGGTCAAGGCTATGGCGGATTATGCCGAAGCGATGAAGTTCAATCCTGAAAACCAAGAGCTGTACGAGGAACGCGGACAACTGTACTATGAGATGAAAGAATATGCGTTGGGCGACTTGGACTATCAGAAACTATGTGAACTGAACCCCGGTGGCATAATGGGCTATATGGGGCTGGGACGAAATGCTGAAGCGCAAGGCAAACACGAGGAGGCTATCAAGCAGTTTGACTATGTCATAAAACTGGCAAACGACTATTCTTCGGGATACTCTTTCAGGGCTGAAAGCCTGATAGGATTGAAGAGATACCATGAAGCGGTGGATGATGTCATAAAAGCTTTGGAAATAGACCGGGATGGTAAGGCTTTTAATTTGCTGGGAGACCTCATCGAAAATGCTTTCACTACATTGGTGGCCAAGTTGAAAATTCAGTGCACAAAGAACTCAAACAACGGATATTGGCCATATTGCCTCGCTGCTGTATATCAGGAAAAAGGACAACATAAAAAGGCTTTGGAACAGTATTTAATCTGTTTTGAAAAAGAAGGGAATGACGTAGCAGCCTATTATGCCGCCCGTTGCCACGAGAATTTGGGGGACTTCCAATCTGCCTTGCAATACATTGATTATGCCATTGAATTGGACTCGACGGACAATGACTACATCATACAGAAAGCTGACATTCTGTATGAAATCGGGAAGACTGATGAGGCGATAGCACAAATGGGGGTATATATAAGCAGAGCACCTGAACTCTTTGGCGGGTATTACTGTAGAGGTTTCTTCAAGGACAACACACAAGATTACGACGGTGCTATAGAGGACTACTCCATGGCCATTGCATTGGTGCCGGATTATGCTTATGCCTACTTGGGACGTGCAGACATGTATTTGGAGAAGGGGGAAAAAGAACTTGCCATGGCTGATTATCAAAAGGTAGTCGAACTTGATACTGTACCTAACAGTTATTCGTGTGCCCCATACGCACTTTTGCACCTTGGCCAGGAGGAAGAGGCTGTAGCCTTTATGGATAAGATGATAGAGAGCGACATAGAGAACGCAGGAAACTATTATGACAAGGCTTGTCTATACACCCGAATGGGGAAAAAGGAGGAGGCATTGGAAGCCTTCAAGATTTCTTTAGAGAAAGGATTCCGCCGATTCAACCATATTGACAAAGATGATGATATGGATGGATTGAGGAGTCTCCCTGAGTTCCAACGTCTGATAGAGGAATACAAACAGATTTACGAACAGGAAGTACAAGGTGAAGAGAGTGTGGTTTATGAAGAAAAGGTTGCAGAAATACCGTTCACCAAGGATGGGGATATGTGTAATGTGAAGTGCAACATCAATGGATTGCCTCTGCATTTCATCTTCGATACGGGAGCAAGTGATGTATCCATGTCAAGTGTAGAAGCTACATTCATGTTCAAGAATGGCTATCTCCAACAACAGGATGTACAGGGGAAACAGAACTTCATAACTGCCGACGGAAACATCAGCGAAGGAACTGTCATCAACCTGCGCAATGTGGAATTCGGCGGGATGAAACTGGCAAATGTGAAAGCTTCAATCGTCAAGAACCAACGGGCACCGCTCTTGTTAGGGCAATCAATCCTCAAACGACTGGGAAAAATCGAAATCGACAACGAAAAACGCCTCTTGAAGATTACTTATAAAAAGAGGAAATAAGGTAAGAGAATGAATGATATCGCCAATCTTATGTCACTAAAAAATAGGAGCACAAGATTGGCAATGCAATCATAAAAACAATATTCGGAAAGAAGAAATGAATAAAACGCGCCATGCAAACTAATTTGCAGAAGAGCCATATTT
>CAZTPB010000265.1:0-2244 GCA_964614555.1 uncultured Bacteroides sp. | reverse complement strand
TGTAAGCGTTTACAAAAGATAGTAGAAATCATTTATTAGAGAAAGGAAATGAAAAGAACCCTATTGATACTGATTGCCCTGCTGACAATGACTGCGGCAGGAATGGCCCAACAGACAGTGAACGGGCTGTTCAACCGCTATGAAGACAAAGCCGGGGCCGAATACAAGAATCTGGGGTCCCTGTTGATGGGAATCATCAAGACGTTTGCCGCGGACAAGTCGGAAGAAGGACAGGTGATAAAAAGCATCAAATCCATCAAAGTACTGGACTTGGAGGAGTGCACGCCGGAGGTTAGGCAGGAGTTTGCCCAAAAAGCCCGCAACCTGAAACCGCGGGGCATGGAACTGCTGATGCAAATGAAGGATGACGGCGAGAATGTCTGCATTTGGGGCAAAATGAAAAAAGAGACTGTGCGCCAACTGCTGATTGTCACCGATGACAAGATGGTAAAGATAAAAGGGAAGTTCGACTTGAACGGGATTTCCAACCTCATAAGCTCCAAGGAAAAGAAGTGATGGATGCCGACACGTTCAAACAGAAGTTCCTGCCCCTGCACACACGGCTCTACCGCACAGCCTTCCGTCTGATGGGGAACGCCATGGATGCGGAGGACATGGTGCAGGAGGCCTACCTGAAGCTGTGGGAACGGCGCGATGAGTTGGGGCATGTGGAGAAGCTGGAGAACTACTGCACAACCCTGATCCGCCACATCTGCATAGACGCACTGCGACGCACACACCCCGAAGAGGAGGAACGCCCGCCCGAGGAACTGCCGCTGACCGATGGCGGAAATACGGCCATAGCACTGGAGAGGAAGGACGAAGCCGAGCAACTGACAAACCTCATCGGTCGCCTGCCCGAAGGGCAGCGAACAGTGATGACGCTGCACGATGTGGAAGGGTGCTCATACGAAGAGATAGAGGAAGCCACGGGACTATCGGCCGTCAACATACGGGTGATGCTGAGCCGGGCCAGAAAGAAAGTACGCGAACAATTCCAGAAAATCATGAACTATGGACAAAGATAGAATCAAAAAACTGCTCGAACGCTTCTTTGATGGAACAACCACACGGGAGGAAGAGGCTCTGCTGATGCAATACTTCACACAAGAGGGAAACGTGCCCGAGAAATGGGAAGCAGAGCAACTGATGTTCCGACAACTGGCTGAGACACGCCACACATTGCCTCCTGTGCCACAAGGATTGGGAGAACGGTTGGCCAATCTGATAGACAAACAAGAGGCAGAGGACAGGCAAAGCAATTCAAGTCCTCTCCCTCACAGGGAGAGATGGAGTGGGTCTCTCCACCGATGGTGGATTGCCGGAGCAGCCGCCTGCCTGCTGCTGGCAGGAAGCATAGGAGTGAAAATGATGCAACCGACAGAGGAGGAAACCCTTACTCCGGAGAGGGCTTATGCCGAAACAGAACGGGCATTGCAGCTGTTTGCCCACACACTGGACAAAGGGGTGAAGCAGATGGCCGCCGCCCAACAGACCACCCTACGGATGAAAGAGAATATAAACAAGACGTTGAACCAGATAAACGAATAAGAACTTATGAAACAATTGATAATCCTTATCGCAACCATGCTCGCCCTGAGCATTCCCTCCACCACGCAAGCCAAGGCTTTCGACTTCGACAAGATGGCTGACATGGAGGGGGTCACCTCGGTACACATCTCCAAAGCAATGTTCAAACTGCTGTCCGGCATGGCCATCAGTACGGATGACATTGACTTGCAAAGCGTAATGCCCAAACTGGAAAGCATTCAAATCATCACTTGCGAAAAGCCTGAGATTATACCTTTATTAAAGAAGGAGGCCGAAGCCTTTTCGACCAAAGAGGGCTACGAGGAACTGATGCGGGTGAAGGAAGAGAACTCGCGCACCGTCATCCTGCAAAAATTGCACAAAGACAAGCCCAATGAATACGTGCTGATAAATATAGAGGGAGAACAGGACTTCAACCTTATCCTGATGAAAGGAACACTGACGCTGGAGGAATTGCAGCAGATGATGGGAAAGGAATAAGGTTACTCCCAACTGGAGAAAACGGATTTCTCCATGATTGCGTTCCCTTACACGATAAAAATGAGGCGCGGATTACGCGGATTACACAGATTTATATCAGTTATACCCAAACGGTTATAATTATCCGTGTAATCCGCGCAATCCGCGCCTAACCTTATTAATTACTTCGTCTGTAACTTCGTCTTCACAGTCTTGAAGTCGTCGCACTCTGTA
>CAZTPB010000264.1:0-2264 GCA_964614555.1 uncultured Bacteroides sp. | reverse complement strand
ACATCGAGCGCGACCTCTTCACCTGGTGGAAAGAGGGAACCATCTCGCTGTATGATCTGGTAAAGATAGCAGAGACAGTGCTTGCCTACATGGGTAACAAACAGAATGAACTGGATGAAGAGTCCGTGAAGGCTCAACAAAATCTGGAGAATTGGGAAAATACCCGTGAAGCAGACATTTTCGAGTGGGACAAGTGCGGTTTTTGGCAAGGTGTGCTGTTAGGAAAGAAAAAGAAAATCTTTGCCAAATACCAAGAGACTATGACAGAGTACTACGTGGCCAAGACCACCATCCGCGCATTGGAGTTCGCCAAGATGTTGACAAACAGGCTGCTAATCGAGTTAACCCACCTGTATTCGGTTGTCAGCGAATGTTTTTACAGGGTTTCCCAAGCCATCGACGAGTGCGACAGGCTGATTGCCGCCAACAGCAAAAAGAACAAGGGCATCGAAGATATGACCGGCCTCATCATCGAAGTGAGCAATGAGGTCCGCATCGCAAACTTCGAGAAGGAACTGATGACCAACAAGATTGACCAGCCGGCCATGGCTACCGAGCTCCGTAGGCTACTTGTGTCGGAAGGAGACTTTATCCCCTTCAACGACCTGGTGAGCCGCATCTCTGTGGATCGCATCAAGGATGTTTTCGACATCCGCCTTTCACTCATCATCAGGGAGAAGCACGAAGTCATCTGCGGCAGGAACGACAAGGTCCTGGGTCTGAACATCCTGCAGCAGCTCCAACAGGTGCTCACCACCGATGAGGAGATTCAGAAGTTTGCCCTCGAACTGGTAAAACAGAGCGGTGTCTATCTGAAATTTAACGACACGGAAATGAACCGCTACATCCCGCATGAACGAAATGAAAACCCCGCCGTAAATCCGGCTTCCATTAACTGCAAGTACATCTTAGTGTCTATACCTTCACCCGAAGAGAACGAAGAGCTGAAACGTTTTGCAGACAAACTGGCCAACGCTTTCGAGAACTCATACTGTTATAATAGCGGGCATTGTACCAGCCTGCAGGTGGATACGAAAAATCCACGAAAAGACGAACTGTCTGTCATCTCTATGGTTTACCTCTTCCCGTTGCGTGCCATCGACGGACTGGCCGATTATAGGGAACGCTACGAAAAGCTGTTGATGACAGCCGACGGCAAACGCGACTCCAAGAACAGCATCCTGCTGCACAGTGAAGGCGACGGCAGCCTGTTGCCGCCCTTATTTGTTCCCACGGAGCAGGAGCGGGCCGCAATGCCTGCTGCAAATGCCGCTCCCGCCCAACCGGCACAACTACCGGGTATGCCTCCCATCCCCCCTATCCCACCCGTGCCGGGGGTGTTTCCTGAAATGTAAACGTTTCAGACTGACAAGCGGATTGTTCAAGAGGTAAATGTTAATATAATGTTAAAAAATGGGGGGGGTAAATGTCTATTCAAATAAAAAGCACTACCTTTACGACCTAAAAAACAGGACTGCATCACAAGACATACCTACTTGTGATGAATGAGTCTGCTAATGCGGACAAAGGTCCCATCAATTTTATTGAGTGTATGTTTGTGCTATTCAACTTGATAGGATGTATCGGATTCGGTCTTCTGCTGGCTCTGTTGCTGAGCGCGGGATTAGTGGTGCTGGGCCAACTGCTCTTTGCTCCCTACCGCAGCCAGTGGGGAGCCATTGCTGTGATGGTCGGGATGTTTTTGCTGTTGCTGTTCCAGTCGGTGCTATTGGTGGGGGCGTGGTATGCCAAGGACTATGTGGCCGACCTGACCACTGTAGGCACACAGACGGTGGCAGCTTTTGCCAACGACGCCAACCTGAACAGGCTGATAGAACTGCTTGACGTACAAAGAGTGCAGGAGATAGCCCAAGCAGGCATCGACACGGGAGTAAGCACAGTGACCCATCTGGCCGATTCGCTCAACAGCGTCATCAACGGCTACATCTGGCGCCGGATAGGATGGATGGCATTGGTGGCAGTATTGGGGATGACCGCGTTGGGATTCATGGGAGGAGGAAGTTCCTCGCGCAGCCGGAATAGCAGAAGAGGCAGCGCACGCCCCGTACGCGCCCATGCGTCGCACAACAGGGCACACCGGTCGGTACACCGCCGCCGCTGACAACACCCGATGCATATCCGCAAGTTATCAACACAATATAAATAACAGACAATAGACAAGAACAAAAACATTAAACCTATTCATATAATGGAAAACGTCAATCACATATTGGTAGGCTTGGGCGGTACCGGAGGTAAGGTGC
>CAZTPB010000263.1:0-2273 GCA_964614555.1 uncultured Bacteroides sp. | reverse complement strand
TTTGCAGGACGAAAATCTTCTATTGTAGCTATGGATTTAACAGAACTGCTCCAACGGTTGGGTTTAGACCAGGAAAACATCGGCATAGGACAACGGACGGTGACGATACTCGCCATCATTGTCCTGTCGTGGTTGATTGATTTGATCTGCCGCCGCATTTTCATCCCTTCCGTCAAAGCTATCGTTGCAAAGACACAAACCACTTGGGACGACGACCTGTTCAACGAACGCGTTTTGAAAGACATCTGCCACATTGTCCCCTCGCTGGTTGTCTATCTGTTGCTCCCCTTCGCCTTCAACGACAAGCCGTTGCTACACTCATTCCTGACGAAAGCTTGCGACATCTATGTCATCCTCATGATTCTGCGCCTGACATTCAGCTTCAGCGATTCGCTCCACACTTTAAGCAACAAACAAGAAAAGACTCGCAACCGTCCGCTGAAAGGCATATTCCAAATGATTAAGGTGCTGGCCGTCTGTGTCGGGGTTATACTCATCTTCAGTGTACTGCTCGACAAGTCCCCCATCGAACTCTTCGTCGGTTTGGGAGCTGCCGCCACCGTACTGATGCTGGTCTTCAAAGACACCATCGTCGGACTTGTCTCAGGCGTACAGCTCTCTGCCAACGACATGTTACGGCCGGGCGACTGGATAACGATGCCCAAACATGGAGCCGACGGAGTGGTTTATGAAGTGAGCCTTACCACCGTCAAAGTACGCAATTGGGACAATACCACTACCACTGTCCCCCCATACACATTGGTGAGCGACTCTTTCCAAAACTGGCGCACCATGTTCGAAAGCGGCGGACGACGCATCAAGCGCTCCATCAACATTGACATGACCACCGTACGTTTCTGCACTCCCAAGGAGATTGCCACCTACACCCGGCAAGGCCTCATCCATCCGGACGACCAACCCAAAGAGATGACCAACATCACTATCCTGCGGCGCGACCTGATGAAATATCTGAAAAGTCATCCGCGGGTGAACAACTCACTGATGGTAATGGTACGCCAACTGCAACCCACACCACAAGGGATGCCACTGGAACTTTACTTTTTCTCGGCTGACAAGAATTGGGTGGCCTATGAAACCCTGCAAGCTGACGTGTTTGACTACGTCATGGCCATTGTCCAACGCTATGGTTTGCGGATATTCCAAAGCCCGATGGGAATCGACTTCAAAAAGTGAGAAAACTTTTGTTGCCCCAACGTTTGGCAGAGTCAAAAATATCCCTTATCTTCGCAAACCGAACAAGCCCCTATTGGGACAGACCAAAGAAAACAAAAAAATACCATATATAAACAACATTAAGAACCATTCATCAATATGGCAAAAAAAGATATCCTCGAAGGAGCTGAACCCAGCTCTGCCAACAGCGAAAAGCTGAAAGCCCTGCAAGCGGCCATGGCCAACATAGAGAAGAACTACGGAAAAGGCTCCATCATGAAGCTCGGTGATGAAAGTGTAGAAAGTGTAGAAGTCATCCCCACCGGCTCCATCGGCCTGAATGCAGCATTGGGCGTAGGCGGCTATCCCAAAGGAAGAATCATCGAAATCTATGGTCCCGAATCATCCGGTAAGACCACACTGGCCATTCACGCCATTGCTGAAGCACAAAAGGCAGGAGGCATTGCCGCCTTCATTGACGCCGAACACGCATTCGACCGTTTCTATGCCGCCAAGTTGGGGGTAGATATCGACAACCTCTGGATTTCCCAACCCGACAACGGCGAACAGGCATTGGAGATAGCCGACCAGCTCATCCGCTCGTCTGCCATCGACATCATCGTCATCGACTCCGTTGCCGCACTCACTCCGAAAGCAGAGATTGAGGGAGATATGGGCGACAACAAAGTAGGTCTGCAAGCCCGCCTGATGTCTCAGGCCTTGCGCAAACTCACCTCCACCATCAACAAGACCAACACCACTTGCATCTTCATCAACCAGTTGCGTGAGAAAATCGGCATCATGTTCGGCAATCCCGAAACGACTACCGGTGGCAATGCGCTCAAATTTTATGCTTCTGTCCGCCTGGACATCCGCCGCTCTTCACAAATCAAGGATGGCGAAGAGGTCATCGGCAACCAGACAAAGGTAAAGGTAGTGAAGAACAAGGTGGCTCCTCCCTTCCGCAAGGCTGAGTTCGACATCATGTTCGGCGAAGGCATCTCCCGCTCAGGCGAAATCATCGACCTCGGTGTCAACTTGGGCATCATCAAGAAGAGCGGTTCGTGGTTCAGCTACAACGACAGCAAGCTAGCTCAAGG
>CAZTPB010000262.1:0-2276 GCA_964614555.1 uncultured Bacteroides sp. | reverse complement strand
ACCTTCATCCCCCGTTGCAGTCCGTCGGTACGGTCCATGGCTACAGTGCGCACGGTGTCTTCACCGATGTGTTGCTGCACCTCTACCACCAACGTCCGTCCGTCTTTCCGCCGGATAGTGAGGGCATCGTGGATGTGAGGCAGCTGCATGGCCTCTTCGGGATTCAGGTTTTCAAAAACGACATCGACCACAGGGCCGATGACTTGTGAGATATGTCCTGTCTGTTGTGACATATTATTAGGTCTGTTACTTTATTTATTTTGGTTAGTGGTTAGTTCTTTCACATTAGCCTCTCCATAATTTTTTCCCGTACGCGGCAGATATTTTTCTCAGGTGCGGCAGAAAATCATGGAAAACTTTGCAAAGATAAACAAAATACCCGTCTTGTTGTATCAAACCATTTGCTTTTTTTAATTCAATAGGAAAAAAGGAAAAAAAAACGGTATAAAACGAAAAAGAAGGCATACAAAAAGTGCTGAATCTTGTGAATTTGATAAAATATGGCAATTTTTACTTTCCTTTTGACTGAAATTCCAATTAAATGCTTTATATTTGCAACCGCTATTACGGAAAATCAGAAAATAACCAAATCTATCAGAAACCAATGAGCGTAAAATTTTATCGACCGGAAAACCAGGTACCTTTGGAAATGCATAAGGTACGCGTAGTACAGAAACTCAATCTTTTGCCCGTTGACGAGCGTCTCCGCGCCATCCAGCAGGCTGGAAACAATACATTCTTGTTGCAGAACAAGGATATCTATCTCGATATGCTCACCGACTCGGGCGTGAATGCCATGTCCGACCGCCAGACGGCAGCCATGCACGTGGCCGACGATGCCTATGCGGGCAGCGAGACCTTCAACCGCCTGAAGGCGGCCATGAAGGAGGTGTTCGGTGTGGACAACGTCCTGCCTGCCCACCAGGGACGTGCTTGCGAGAACATCCTTGCCGAGCGCTTTGTGAAGCCCGGCATGGTGGCCATCATGAACTTCCACTTTACCACCACCAAGGCGCATGTGACCCGTTGTGGAGGTGAGGTACTCGAGTTGGTTCACAAGAAGGGACTCGTGCCCCAGAGCGATGAACCGTTCAAGGGAGATTTCGACCTGCGCGAACTGAAGCGTGTCATTCGCGAATTGGGACCCGAGAAGGTGGCCTACGTGCGTGTCGAAGCTGGTACAAACCTTATTGGCGGACAGCCCGTCAGCTTGGAGAACATGCTGGCTGTGGCCGACATCTGCCACGACTTCGGTGTGCCCAGCATCCTCGATGCCTCACTCCTTCAGGACAACATCTACTTCATGAAGACCCGCGAGGCACAGTGCAAGTACATGACCCCGAAGGAAATCTACCACCTCTTGGCCAACAAGATGGACATCATCTACTTCTCTGCCCGCAAGTTGGGCTTTGCCCGTGGTGGTGCCATCATCAGCCACAATACCGGACTCATCAAGAGCATGATGGAGTACATTCCCCTCTACGAGGGCTTCCTCACCTACGGAGGTATCGACGTACGCTCCATCGAGTCAATGGCCGAGGGCCTCTACGAGTCGCTCGATATGGACTACCTGAGCCACGGTCCCGAGTTCATTGCTTACTTGGTGAAGGAGTTGGACGACTACGGAGTGCCCATGATCAAGCCTGCCGGCGGACTTGGTGCCCACCTCGACTGTATGGGCTTCGTGCCTGATATGCCTCACGACCAGTATCCTGCTGCCGCCGTAGCCGCAGCCCTCTACATTGCCGGTGGTATCCGCGGTATGGAGCGCGGTACCCTCTCCGAGCAGCGCGAGCCGGATGGAACCGAGCGCTTCGCCGAGCTCGAGCTGATGCGTCTGGCCGTTCCCCGTCGTGTGTTCACCCTGTCGCAAATCAAGTACGTGGCCGACCGTGTGAAGTGGTTGTGGGACAACCGCCAGCTCATCGGTGGTCTCAAGTGGGTTGAAGAGCCCGCCGTACTCCGCTTCTTCTTCGGCCGTCTGAAGGAGATTGGCCACTGGCAGGAGGAACTTGTCACCAAGTTCAAGGAAGACTTCGGCGACTCGCTGTAATTCCTCAACACTCTACTGGAATATCAGTATGTAAAGGGAGGTTCTATAAATTAGCTTGCGAGGATTTGCGTCGGATTTTTGAGAATTTTTCTCCTTATTTTCGAAGATGCGTAGCGGGCTACGTATCAAGGAGAAAAGAAGGAAAAGACCAAAAAGACAAGCAAAGCATCCAAGCAGAGAACCAACCCGAATAAACGAAGAAACTAATTTATAGAACCTCCCT
>CAZTPB010000261.1:0-2281 GCA_964614555.1 uncultured Bacteroides sp. | reverse complement strand
CCATTCCGATGGCATCGGAACTATAGTTCTAAGGTCATTGGAACTATAGTTCATTCTACTAATGCTCTATAGTTCCGAGAGGATTGGCTCTATAGTTCACTTGACAAGCCACCTATAAAGCCATGCAGAAACGCCTTTTTTAGTAATTTTCCGGCTCTATTTAGAGAAAAAGCCAAATTTAGTATTTTACTAAATACCAACAGATTACCCCACATTGGCGCGATTTCCTTGTCGTATTTTCCACTTCAAGTCCCCAAGCACGAAAATACGCGATTCACGCACTGCATGTTTATGCAGTATAGGTATTCAGGAAAAGGCTGTCATTTTTCAATAATTTGCAAAAACTTAAAGCAACATGATCTTTTCGACAGAAAGACCTGTAGAAACTGCAATAACGGACACATCCAGTCCGGCTGCTTTAAGATTGCGGGCTATTTCCATTGCCTTTTTATCTTCACCGATAGCAATACCTTCAGCACGACCCTCAGCACGACCTTCAGCACGACCCTCAGCACGACCCTCGGCACGCTCTGTGGTTATATTATCACGCAGGATGACAACATTGTCCAAATGGCGGTAATAAGCTTTTTTGTCATCTTTTGAGAGAGAATCCACTTTCAGACGTTCGCGGGCATCTCCCAAACCGGGAGCATCGGCATCATCAGGTATTTCACCTGTATTGAGGAAATAGATCCACTGGTCAAGGGGAACCTTTGACCATTTGTCGAAATCATTCACACGCAGGATGTAATATTCCGGATATAGCTGGCTGACAGTATTCACCTGAAACTTTTCCTGCTGAAACGGAGAGAGTTGAAGGACATCGTTGGTATGTATGCCACGGAACTCCGTGATGCCGTGATAGACGGTATCTGTCCCTGCACCCAATGAGAAATAGACAATGTTGATACTATATACCTTACGGATGTTCTCGTAACCCTGGCCACGCTGGATGTATTCTGTCACCAGTTTGGACACACCGAAAAGCATACGCTGAAAATAGGCAAACTCATTGTTGTTCTGTATCTCAAAAAGTATCAACTGACCCTTGCTGTCTTCTGCAAGGATATCTACACGATTGTACTTGTCGTACTCTTCTTCCTGATTGCTTTCACTCTCCAACAGACGCTGGATTGTAATCTTCTCTTCCAAAAGAGTGGTCAACAAGCCTTCCAACACGCCAAAATTGGCCTTGTCACGCAACAAGCGCTTCATCGCCCAATCAAATCGGATATAGTTTGCCATACACAGAACGTTCTTTTAATTAACATCTGCAAAGATAGCACAAGTCTGTCAAAAGCCAAAACTTTTTTCCTTTTTTAGAATGAATACCTGCATTTTTCACAATATATCCGTTGAGCCAGGCCGTATATATTCCATTTTACATCAATTCATCCTGTCATTTACAAAAAAACTGCAATTTGTTTTGTCTTTCATACGAGTTGTCGTATCTTTGCAGAATATTACATTTTGAAAGCAAAAACAAGAATTAAATAACAAAAAAGCAAGGCTATGAACAAAATCATCAGCAAAGAACAATTTTCAGAGAAGGTGTTCAAACTGGAAGTGGAAGCACCTCTCATCGCCCGTTCACGCAAAGCCGGACACTTTGTCATCGTGCGTGTGGACGAAAAGGGTGAACGTATGCCGCTGACCATTGCCGGGGCTGACATTGAAAAGGGAACTATCACATTGGTTGTGCAGACGGTAGGACTCTCATCGACCAAATTGTGCCAGCTGAATGCCGGAGACAATGTCTTGGATGTGGTCGGTCCGCTCGGACAGGCTACACATATCGAAAACTATGGCACCGTAGTATGTGCCGGTGGCGGTGTGGGTGTAGCCCCTATGCTGCCCATCATACAGGCACTGAAAGCTGCGGGAAACCGCGTCATCTCCGTACTTGCCGGACGTAGCAAAGAACTGATTATCCTGGAAGAGGAGGTGCGCAAAAGCAGCGATGAGGTCATCATCATGACAGATGATGGTTCATACGGCAACAAAGGTCTTGTCACTGAGGGTATCGAAAGTGTCATCAAACGCGAGAAAGTGGACAAATGTTTCGCCATCGGCCCCGCCATCATGATGAAGTTCTGCTGTCTCCTGACCAAAAAATATGAAATCCCCACTGACGTGTCGCTGAACACCATCATGGTAGATGGTACGGGCATGTGCGGTGCCTGCCGTATCACTGTGGGCGGAAAGACGAAGTTCGTCTGCGTAGATGGTCCTGAGTTCGACGGCCATCAGGTGGACTTTGACGAGATGTTCAAGCGCATGG
>CAZTPB010000260.1:0-2291 GCA_964614555.1 uncultured Bacteroides sp. | reverse complement strand
TTGAACGACCCCATCGACCAGGAAGAACGCTTCAAGGAGCAGATGCGTCTGGCAGACAAGGGTGACGACGAGGCGATGATTATCGACCAGGACTTCCTGCGTGCCCTTCAGTACGGTATGCCTCCCACATCAGGAATCGGCATCGGTATCGACCGTTTGGTAATGTTGCTCACGGGAAACGCGTTCATCCAAGAGGTCCTCTTCTTCCCACAGATGCGTCCTGAAAAGGTTGCCCCGAAAGACAAAGCCGAGAAGTACATGGAGATTGGTATCCCCGAAGAGTGGGTTCCCCTTATCCAAAAAGCCGGATACAACCTGGTAAGCGACATGCAGGGAGTGAACCCACAGAAGGTACATCAAGACATTTGCGGTATCAACAAGAAGTACAAACTGGAGTTGAAGAACCCTACCGTAGATGAAGTGACGGCGTGGATAAATAAGCTGAATTAAAGAAACGGACCCTCCCCCTTGCCCCTCCACAAGGGAGGGGAGTAGAATGTATCGCTGTTCATTGTCAAGACTATCTACTCCTTCCCCTTGGGGAAGGTTGGGATGGGGTCCTATATATCTAAGATTATGAAACTCCCTGACGGAAAAATTGCAATCATGGGCGGAGGCAGTTGGGCAACCGCCATTGCCAAAATGGTAATGAGTCATGAAGACGAGACCATCAATTGGTATATGCGCCGCGATGACCGCATCGAGGACTTCAAGCGATTAGGGCACAATCCTGCATACCTGACGAGTGTCCGTTTCGACATCAAACGCATCAACTTCTCATCAGATATTAATAAGGTAGTACGCGAATCGGATATTCTGATTTTCGTTACTCCTTCGCCATACCTGAAGAGTCACTTGAAGAAATTGAAGGCGAAACTCAAGGATAAGTTCATTATCACGGCCATCAAAGGTATTGTCCCCGATGAGAACCTGATAGTATCGGAGTATTTTCATCAGGAGTATGGCGTACCCGAAGACAATATTGCTGTCCTGGCAGGTCCATGTCATGCCGAGGAGGTTGCCTTAGAGCGTCTCTCATACCTCACCATCGGGTGTGCCAACCGCGATAAGGCCAAATACCTGACCAAGCGGTTTGCCAACCATTTCATCAAGACCTCTGTCAGTGAGGATGTGCCCGGCATAGAGTACAGTTCTGTTCTAAAGAATGTATATGCTATTGCTGCAGGTATCTGTAGTGGGCTTAAATATGGCGACAACTTCCAGGCAGTGCTGATGGCCAATGCCGTCCAAGAAATGAACCGTTTTTTGGAGACGGTGCATCCCATATCCCGTAAGATTGATGAATCAGTTTATTTGGGGGATTTGTTGGTGACGGGATATTCCAAGTTCAGCCGAAACCGTGTGTTCGGTTCAATGATTGGTAAGGGATACTCAGTCAAGAGTGCACAGATAGAGATGGAGATGATTGCAGAAGGCTATTACGGCACCAAGTGTATCAAGGAGCTCAACAAGCATCATCATGTGAACATGCCCATATTGGATGCTGTTTACAATATACTGTATGAACGCATCTCGCCCATGATTGAAATCAAACTATTGACTGATTCGTTCAGATGATAGGGAGACCCTCCCCCTTGCCCCTCCCAAGGGAGGGGAGTGAATACCAAGGCAAGCAAGGCATATAAGACAAACGATAAAGAATAAGATTGTATAATATAATAACTTAAACATGTGGACTATCCACTCCCCTCCCTTGGGAGGGGCAGGGGGAGGGTCCTCTCTTTTGTACTGATTATGAAACTTAACATTACAAAGGCCGAACAGTTTCTCCAAGCAGGAGCTGTAGCCGCTTATGAGCCTCAAGTAAAGGCCGCGATGGAAACTCTGGAGAAGGGAACCGGAGCAGGCAATGATTTCCTCGGATGGTTACACTTGCCCTCCGGCATCACAGCCGCGCATTTGGCCGATTTGAAGGCCACCGCACAAGTGTTGCGCGAGAATTGCGAAGTTGTCATCGTGGCCGGTATTGGCGGTAGTTACCTCGGTGCACGTGCCGTCATCGAAGCCCTCTCAAATACATTCGAATGGCTCAAGGAGAAAAAAGAAAATCCCGTCATCATCTATGCCGGAAACAACATTGGCGAAGATTACTTGGCAGAGCTTACCGAGTTCTTGAAGGACAAGAAGTTCGGTGTCATCAACATTTCCAAGTCTGGCACTACTACAGAAACAGCCCTTGCTTTCCGTCTGCTGAAGAAACAGTGCGAGGACCAGCGTGGCAAGGAGATGGCCCGCAAGGTTATCGTAGCCATAACGGATGCCAAGAAGGG
>CAZTPB010000259.1:0-2328 GCA_964614555.1 uncultured Bacteroides sp. | reverse complement strand
AACACATAGATTACAGAACCTGCAGTCGGCTTCAGGGCAATCACGTCCTGAGCATTCTTCAAACGCAAAGAGTTCACATGCAAACCGTAGCTGGTATATTTGGCAGCCAAACGGGTAGTATCAGCCTCGGCTCCACCGTAAGTCACCGCATAAGTATTGGCATCTGCAATGTCAATAGAGCCCTTACCGGTAGAGGTGATAGAACCACCGGTTACATCCAAGAAATAGTTTCCTCCGAAGAGAGTACCCTTTGTACGAGCAACTGTACCGTTGCCGGTATAGTTGTCGAACACCATCACGTAGCTGTGCTGCATCGGCTTGATATCATCCACGGTAGCAGCACTCAGAGTAGCTGCCATGCCGAATGCGGCAAACAAAGTAGTAAATACTTTTTTCATAAACACATTTTTTTAAATTAATACTAAGATTGAATATTGTTTTATCTTTTTGTCTTTTACTTTTTTAGAGGTCTTGTCATTCTGAACGCAGTGAAGAATCTACCATTATGATAGTTCGTCTGACAAATTCTTCGCTACGCTCAGAATGACAGGAGACCGTCAGTATTTCTTAAACAGGAGCCGTCGGGGTCTTACTTCCTCACCAGATAAGTCTGGGCCGGTGTATCACCGTAGTGTACCACCGTCAGCATATCGCCATGCTTGGTACCGGAGACGGCCACACCCACGAAGATGTCCACCTTCGAGATGTTGCCCTTCTCATCTTCCACCAGTTTCTTCACTTTCAGTGTACCGGTTTCCGAAGTATATTCGTACTCATAGGGATTTTCCCGAGTGTTGGAGTCATCGGCTCCCATGGTGCCTTTGGTTACTCCTTCGCTCATCGTCACCACCACAGAGTCCTTGGTGATGAAGTCCATACTCTCGACATATCCCTGCACCTCTTCACCGAGTGCATTGATCTTGATGCCTTCACCGCGCACCCACACCTGCTGTGCCAGTGAGTCGGGATGAGCTATCTCCAACGAATCCGTATAGTCCTTCACCCAAGAGGGGTTGTCGGTGCGGGCATCTTCAAACTCGTTGGCATCTTCGCAGGCGACAAAGCCTGCAGCCACGAAGAGGGCAGCCCCCATCCAAACTGATTTATTGAATAATTTCATACTGTTTCTTTGTTTAATGATTAGTTATTCGTTCTGTTTCTCCAACGGGCAGCACCCACGTACATCAACTCATTCGGACAGGTCTTGTAATAGAGGTTCACGTTATACTCCGTTGTAGCGGTTCCATCCAATGCATCGGCACGGTGCATGTGCTGGTCGGCTGCAGTCTTGGCCACATGAGGCGGACAGGGCTGTTCCATCAGTTCGGTAGCCGATACGCTGGCCACCTGCACATCCAACGTTCCGTTCAACGTAGCCAGATTCTCCTTCACAAGTTTTCCGAAGTTGTTGCTTGTGGCAGTCCAAAGGTTACCGGTGAAAATCTGTCCGTTTGTCAGGTCGTTGTTGGTTGACCAGTTGTTGTCGAAGTTCAAGGTCACGTGTCCGGATGTTCCGTCGGGTTTTGTCATGGTCTCGCGGATGTCTGCACCGTAGAAGTCGAGCACACGGAGGTCACCCGGCTTCTTGCAAAGAATCATCAGGTTGTTCTGCACATTGAACACCGAACCGTCGGGCAGGTTGCGCATCTTGATGATGGCACCGTTGGCACGGGTGTTGAAGTTCACCAATGTATTGTTGGAGAAGGTGATGTTCCACTTCAATCCGGTCTCCCACAACGTGCTCTTCTCTTCACTGAAGAACGCGGGGAAAGGAGAGTCGTAGAACGTATTTTCTATCACCTTGAAGTCATCATAGAGGTTCGACTTCACGCTGTTGCCCGAACCGGCAATCCAGGCATAGCCACCGGCTGCATTGTTGTAGTAGCCGCAATCGTAGAAGAGGTTGTTCTTGATGAGCACATGGTTCCACACCTTGTAGTTGACACCCTGCTCACGGATGAATCCGCGCACCAGACGCTTGAAGCTGCAGTCCTCAATCACCAGGCTGTCGAGCGTCACGGCCATACCGTTGCTGTACATATTGAAGAAGTAGTTACCTGCAACTGTTCCCATTCCGGCAATGTTGTCACCGTGGTTGAGAGCGGTCGGGTTGTCAAAGTCGATGTCAACGAAAGCCAGCTTCTTCATGTAAATCTCACCGCCTTCACCGGCTTCGGGCTGACGGCCGAACATGAACATGGTGTATGAGCCTTGCCATTGTTCGCCACCGGTGCTGCTGGTGTAGTATTGGGCATTCTTACCCAATCCGCAGATGACGCGGGCACGTTTGCCCTGATCCACATCCGCAGGGTCTGTACGGAGCACAAA
>CAZTPB010000258.1:0-2356 GCA_964614555.1 uncultured Bacteroides sp. | reverse complement strand
GCTATGCAGCAAGCTGCATGAAAAAAAGGGTATGTCACAGCATTTTGAAACATACTACAAAAAGACTGCACACATGAAGAATAGAGCAAAAGTAGCAAATGAGAGTGAATGATACTGAAAGAAATGAGGAACTTGAAAACATGTTGTAAAACATAAACCGAAATGATTAGAGCCCGTTGTCTTGCATTTTTAAAATAATAACCTTACCTTTGCCACCCGAAGTAAGAATGTGCCTCTCAAAAATTACAAACCTGACATACAGAACCATGAATGAAATATTAAAAACATACGCCCCCATCACATTGGAAGAGATGTCCGGCATCCGCCTGATGAATCGAACGGACACCAAATATGTGACCACACGAGCACGCTTAATGAAGGTGTTGGAGTTGGCACGGGAGGACTATCGGGTGCAGGAAATCAACGGTGTGAGCAACCTGCCCTACTTCACCCGCTACTACGACACCCCGAGGCACGAAATGTTTTTGGAGCACCACAACGGAAGGAAAACCAGACAAAAAGTCCGCATACGGGCCTATGAAAACACAGGAGCTTCTTTTCTGGAAATAAAGAACAAGAACAACCACGGACGAACGGCCAAGAAACGGATACCCGTACCCACCACCGCCGCTTGGAAGGAAGAGAGCCTGCAATTCCTGAACACTTACTCGCGCTATGAGCCTTCACTACTGAGAGGGCACATAGAGAATCACTTCAACCGCATCACTCTGGTGAACCGACGGATGACGGAGAGACTGACGATAGACACCGACCTCTGCTTCCGCAATCTGTTGACGGGCGAAGAGATAGCCCTTCCCTATCTGGCCATCATCGAACTGAAGCGCGACGGAAACACCTATTCGCCCATCCGGGAGACTCTGAGGAAGTTACGTGTAAAGCCATCTGGATTCAGCAAATATTGCATGGGGATGGCACTGACCGATCGGTCGCTGAAGCAGAACCGCTTCAAACCCAGACTGCACTTGCTGGAACGGCTGAGAATGCAGAATGAAGAGGAAATGAAACATATTCAAATAACCCACTAAAAAAACAACGTACGAACTATGGACTTTTTAGAAGAAATCGAATTGATGGACACACCGCTGATGGATGTCTTCAACTTTACACAACTGCTGCTTCGCTTCGGGTTCAACTTGATTATGGTATGGGCCATTATCCACCTGCTCTATTACCCACGGAGCAAGCGTCGCGACTATTATTTCACTTTCCTGATGATCAGCATCAGCATCTTTTTCCTGATATACTTGCTGGGCAGCGTCAAGCTGAAAGTAGGCTTTGCATTGGGTCTGTTTGCCATCTTCGGCATTATACGCTACCGGACGGAGTCTATGCCCGTGCGCGAAATGACTTACCTGTTTGTCATCATTGCCATGTCGGTCATCAACGCATTGGCCGTCACCATCAGCTACGGAGAGTTGTTCGTCACCAACCTGCTCTTTGCCATCTGCATCTGGGTGTGCGAGAGCAACCGCTACCTGAAGCACATCTCCTGCAAATTCATCCAATATGACCGCATTGACCTGATAACCCCCGACAAACATGAGGAACTGATAGCCGACCTGCAGAAACGAACCGGGCTGGAGATAAAGAAGGTGGAAATCGGTGCTATCGACTTTCTCAAGGACATGGCTATGCTGAGGGTGTATTACGAACCGCACAGCGACGAGATAAACAACATCGATTCAATGACAAAAATAAGACGCGAAGAATGGACATCAAGAGACTGACCACCCTGCTGCTATTGGCGGTATCCGTCAACCTGAACGCACAGATGAACGACACGGACGACGACTTCGGCATCGACCTTACCATCGGAGCAGAAAAAGAGCTCTTCCCCGATTTGGAATTGAGTGTAGAGGCCAACCTGCGCACACAGGAAAATTCCCAACGCATTGAACGCTATGTATTGGGAGCCGACCTTTCATACAAATTCATCAACACCAAGAAGTTCGACATGAAGGTAAGCGCCGGATTCGAGTACATGTGGAACCAAAAGATGGAGGAAACGAAGTATAAAGGATTTTGGGAAGGTAATGATTGGGACAACCAACTGATGATTAAGATTGATGAATATAACGTCAACGAACGCTATTGGCGCAACCGCCATAGGACCTCATTAGGCTTGTCTGCTGAATATTCCCCCAATAAACGTTGGTCGTTCCAACTGAAAGAAACTCTTCAATATAACCATTATTGTCGCGAAGACTCCATCAATCAATTGGAATATCGCTATGATGAAGATGACGATTTCGAGGGAGACTACAAAGTGAAGCGCGACCTGAAGGCCGTTGATGCCAAAGACCGTTTTGTCCTCCGCTCGAAGTTCACCGTCGAG
>CAZTPB010000257.1:0-2359 GCA_964614555.1 uncultured Bacteroides sp. | reverse complement strand
GCGGAGTGAATGCGTTCATCAAAAGGATGGCGAACGACATACCCTCGGGATAAGCACCGAAGAGACGAATCACAACGGTGAGGAAACCGATGGCCACACCGTAGATAATCATACCCTTGTGGCTCATGGGTGAAGTGACATAGTCGGTAGCCATGAAGATGGCACCTAACATGACACCACCGGTGAAGAGGTGAGCCAAAGGTGAAGCATACATGATGGGGTCAACCAAGTGCATCAATCCGGCAAACACGAAGATGGTGCCGATGATGGATACAGGAACGTGCCATGTGATGATTTTCTTCCAAAGCATGTAGCCAAGGCCGAGCAAAAGAGCCAATGCGCTGACCTCACCCACACAACCGTAGTCGGCTCCCATGAACATTTCCCAAGCAGAAGGGAGCTTGTCGAGAGCCGAAGCATCGCCCTTCACGGCCTGCTTCATAAGGGCAAGCGGAGTGGCAGCCGTCTCGGCATCGAGATAAGCACCCCACTGGCCTTGCACCGGCCAAGAGGTCATCTGCACGGGGAAAGAGATCAAGAGGAACACACGACCCACCAACGCGGGGTTGAAGGGATTGCATCCGAGTCCTCCAAAGGTCATCTTACCAATACCGATGGCCACAAGGGCACCGATGATAATAATCCAAATGGGAAGATTGGAGGGCAGGTTGAATGCCAAGAGGATACCTGTGAGAATGGCCGAGCCATCGGTAATGGTACTATTCTCGCTCTTCAGAATGAATTTGGTAATGGCCCACTCAAAGAATATGCAGGCACACACGGATGTAAGGGTCACCACTACCGAACCAAGGCCAAAGGCATAGAATGACCAAAGCAAGGCAGGCACCAGAGCGATGATGACACCGTACATATTGCGCTCCACCGTGTCATTGTTGTGCACGTGGGGCGACATGGATACGATAAGTTTATTTGCCATATTTTTTAGTTTTATTTTACTTCGCATTGCGGGCACGAATAATACCCATTACGGTTGATTTACCCATACGGACCATGTCCAACAAGGGGCGATTTGAGGGACAAGTGAACTGACAAGAGCCGCACTCAATGCAAGATACGATGCCCGCCTTCTCGGCACGCTCCCACTCATTATGCGCTGAGAGGGTGGCAAGCAAGAAGGGTTCCAATCCCATAGGACAGACGCTCACACACTTGGCACAACGGATACAGGGACGGACTTCGCCACGGCGAGCCTCCTTTTCATTCATGATGAGCACACCTGACGAACCTTTGCAGATGGGTACCTCGATGTTCATCAATGCCTTACCCATCATGGGGCCTCCACCAATCACCTTGCCGGTATCTTCGGGAAGTCCGCCGGCTGCATCGATAAGCTGGCTCATGGGTGTACCCATACGGGTGAGGAAATTCGAGGGTTTCTCTACACTCTTTCCCGTCACGGTAACGACGCGTTCAAAGAGGGGTTTGTTCTTCATCACAGCCTCATATACGGCATAGGCAGTACCGACGTTTTGTACCACAGCTCCCACACTGATGGGGATGGCAGGAGGAGCAGGCACCTGACGACGAATGACGGCATCGATGAGCTGTTTCTCACCTCCTTGCGGATATTTCACTTTGAGGGGCACGATTTCGATACCGGGATATGCAGCGGCCTTTTCGGTCATCAGCTTGATGGCATCGGGCTTGTTGTTCTCAATGCCGATATATCCCTTCTCCACCTTGGCGGCCTTCATCAGGAGGCTCACACCCACGAGGATTTCCTCGGGCTTCTCCAGCATCAGACGATGGTCGGCGGTGAGGTAAGGCTCACACTCAACGGCATTGATGATGACGCACTCGGCCTTGCTTCCAGGAGGAGGGCAAAGCTTCACGTGTGTGGGGAAACAGGCACCACCCATACCCACTATACCGGCGTTCTTTATCTTCTCTACAATCTCTTCGGGTTTCAGCGCACACTCTTTTACGAGGGTTTCGCTACGGTCGATGCTCTCTTCCCATTCATCCCCATCCACATCAATGAAGATGGCAGGTTTGCGATAACCGCTGGCATCGATGACACTATCAATCTTGGCCACCTTTCCCGATACGGACGAGAAGATGGGCGCTGATACAAAACCACCGGCATCGGCAATCTTGGTACCCACCTTCACCACGTCGCCTTTGGCTACGCAGGGCACGGCAGGTGCACCAATGTGCTGCGACAAGGGGAATACGGCTTGTTTGGGCAATCCCAATGTCTCGATGGCACTGGTGGCAGACAATTTGTTTTCGGCGGGATGTACACCACCTATTCTGAATGTCTTCACGTTATAATGCTTTTTAAAATTTTCTACTTTTGATTATTGGGGTTATGCTTCCGCCTTAGGGGCCTCAGCGA
>CAZTPB010000256.1:0-2409 GCA_964614555.1 uncultured Bacteroides sp. | reverse complement strand
GCCTTCCGTACGGTGTCGAGCAAGGCACGGTGAGAGAGATGGAGCATAAGAAGCAGAGAATGATGAAGAGTGTGCGTGTCATACGTGTTATTGCTTGATACGGAATACGATGGATGTCTTGAACGGCATCTTTTCAGGGCAGGTGATTTCCAATCCTTGTTCGGTCTGTTGCCAATTGAGCTTGCCTTGGTGGCCGAGCAAAGTCACCTCCTTGATGCTTTGTACAGGAGTAGCCAGTGTGCGGATGCAGAGTTTCTCACCAGCTTCGGGCACGGCCATGCAGAAGGCGTAGAAGTGTCTGTCCTTACCTACAGTGAAACGGATATCCTTGGTGTTGTAGGGGAAGTCGGCATGTTGTTGGCGCAATCCGCCACCGGGCATACATTTCAGGTGTCCGTTGATGGAGTCTCCCTCGCCTAATTTCTCCCACGCATGGCTACCATAAACGGCTTCGCCATTGATGCTCATCCACTCACCCACCTCTTCAAGCATCTTCACGCAAGACTCTTCGATGGAGCCATCGGGGCGAAGGCAGATGTTGATGGCGGCATTGCCATCGCGCGACACGGCTTCGATGATGAAACGTATCATCATGCCTGAGTCGTAAATGAAGCCAGGCGCATAAAACCAGTCGCCCACGGGTGCTTCGCGAATCCACGGTTGCGAGGTGTTTATCTCGGCGGGGAAACCAAATTCTTCGGTGGTGACAGAGCCATTGGTGGGCTTACGGAACTTGATGATACTGAAAGCGTCCACCTTACCACGCTCTTTCAATTGGCGGTTGTAGAAGTCGGCCATCACCGTCTGCATGGCGTTGCACTTGTAACCCGTGCCCGTGCCATCACCTGTGAAGGGGCCTTGTACGGTGCCATCGGTGTAGATGAAATCGGGGTCATAGTGTGCTGTCACGTCCATGATGCGGAGTGCCCATTGGGTAGCATACCAGTTAGCATACTCCAAATGGTGACTGAAGATGCCCGGTACGGGAGGCGACCAAGGTGAGTGTGCCCGTTCTTGTACCGTCTCATATTCGCGCAAGTCGATGCCATAGAGCCTGCGTGGGTCGTAACCTTCCCACCATTTTCCTTTGCCATCTTCTAACGTCAAGTGTCCGTCGTAAGGGATTCCGGCTTTCTCGCCCTCTGTATCGCTATCGAAGGCCGTCTGCCACCACCACCAAGTGTATTCGTGGTGGAAGGTCACACCGTAGCGCATATCGTGCTTCTTGCAAGCATTCACCCACTCTCTGAGCAGGTCGCGTTTAGGTCCGATATTCACTGAATTCCAAGGTTGATATTGGCTATCCCACAAATCGTAATTGTCGTGGTGTACGCCTTGAATCATTAAGAAGCGTGCACCAGCCTTGTGGTAAAGGGCTGTGAGCATTTCGGGGTCGAGTTTCGAGGGATTCCAATCGCGGAGCACCTCCTTGTATCCCACTTCCGAGGGGTGGCCGTAGCGTTTGAGATGGTTCTTGTAGCCAATGTGGGAGGGCTTATAGAGGTGACGTGCATACCAGTCGCCACTCTCGCCTGCCGATTGCGGGCCGAAGTGTACCCAAATACCAAATTTGGCATCGCGCAACCACTGGGGAGTGCCGGGGTAGTTGGCCTCGATAGATTCCCAATTAGGGGCAAAAGGTCCCTCTTCGATGGGGATGTCCAGTTGTACCTCTTCAAACGTCTCGTGGTTGCCCATGGGTGCCGAGGCGATGGCTCTGACGGTGTCAATCTCAGGCATGGGCAGAAGCTCGGGTAGGATTACACTCTTTTGCTGGACACATGAAGCCATCAACAAGGTAGCCATAAGTGTAAAGGATAATTTGCTCTTGCTCATTTTGTTCTTGTTTCTTTAACTGTTTTATTGCTATTAAATTATTCTATTCTGTTAATCATTTTTATGGATGAAATACATTTCTTTCCACTTCTTTTCCGTTTGTCAGGAAGATGATTTCGTATTTGGGCCTTTCTTTATTCGGAAAAGTAATGTTTGTAAGACGGATTTTCTCCACATCGTAGGGATTCAATGCACTTACGGGGGCTTTGCCCAATGTTTCTTCCCCAAAAGGACATATTGGGGAGTTCTATGCCATTATCTACATATCTGTTCTGTACGCTATCGGTACCCCAAATCCCTTTGGCGGTTTTTCCTTCGGGCATGGGCAGGAAACGGTCCATAAAGCGTGCACCTGTTATTAGGTTGTCCCACTCTACAGGAGGTTCGCGTTCGGTGATTTGTGCTTGCATATATGTTCCTGTAAGGCTTGTAGCGATTACAGAAAGTGCAATGTTTTTCAGTAAATTCATATTCTTTTGTTTTATTTCTCCATGTGATAATGTAAGTAATCGACATCCACATATCCCGTGTCGGAGAAATCGTTGAAGCAGTAGATGCCTATGCGGTCTCCCC
>CAZTPB010000255.1:0-2417 GCA_964614555.1 uncultured Bacteroides sp. | reverse complement strand
AGATGATATCGACCATTTGAGCAACCGTCGTGTGCGTACTGTAGGTGAGCAGCTCTCCAATCAGTTTGCCATCGGTTTGGCTCGTATGTCACGTACTATTCGTGAACGAATGAATGTACGCGACAATGAGGTGTTCACTCCAACGGATTTGATTAATGCAAAGACTATTTCTTCCGTAATCAATTCTTTCTTTGGAACAAATGCCTTGTCTCAATTCATGGATCAGACCAATCCGCTGGCTGAAGTGACACATAAACGTCGTCTTTCAGCCCTCGGTCCTGGAGGTTTGTCACGTGAACGTGCAGGTTTTGAGGTGCGCGACGTGCATTACACCCATTACGGACGTCTCTGCCCTATCGAGTCTCCTGAAGGTCCGAACATCGGTTTGATCTCTTCTCTGTGTGTATATGCAAAAATCAATGATTTGGGATTCATTGAAACTCCGTATCGTGAAGTGAAAGACGGAGTCGTAAACTTGAATAACGAAGAGGTTGTCTACCTGACAGCTGAAGAAGAAGAAAGCAAGATAATCGGTCAGGGAAATGCTCCGTTGAGAGACGATGGAACATTCATCCGTGCCAAGGTTAAATCTCGCCAGGATGCCGACTATCCCGTAGTTGAGCCTGCCCGTGTAGATTTGATGGATGTTGCTCCTCAGCAGATTGCCTCTATCGCAGCATCTTTGATTCCTTTCTTGGAGCACGATGATGCTCACCGTGCGTTGATGGGTTCAAACATGATGCGTCAGGCAGTTCCTTTGTTGCGCACAGAGGCTCCTATCGTAGGTACAGGCATCGAACGCCAAGTTTGTGAGAATTCACGCACTCAGATTACAGCAGAGGGCGATGGAACTATCGAATATGTAGATGCTACTACCATCCGCATTTTGTATGACCGTACAGAAGATGAGGATTTCGTAAGCTTCGAACCTGCCCTGAAGGAATATCAGATTCCGAAATTCCGTCGTACCAACCAAAATATGACTATCGACCTTCGTCCCACTTGTGAAAAAGGACAACGTGTGAAGGCTGGTGATATTCTTACCGAAGGCTATTCTACCGAAGCCGGAGAGTTGGCATTGGGTAAGAACTTGTTGGTAGCTTACATGCCGTGGAAGGGTTACAACTACGAGGATGCCATCGTGCTCAACGAGCGTGTTGTGCGAGAAGACCTTCTGACTTCTATCCACGTAGAGGAGCTTTCTTTGGAAGTTCGCGAGACTAAACGTGGTATGGAAGAATTGACTTCTGACATCCCCAACGTAAGTGAAGAAGCTACCAAAGATTTGGATGAAAACGGTATTATCCGCATCGGTGCCCGTGTGCAGCCGGGAGACATCCTGATTGGTAAAATTACTCCGAAGGGTGAATCTGACCCTTCACCCGAAGAGAAATTGTTACGTGCCATCTTTGGTGATAAGGCCGGTGATGTAAAGGATGCTTCATTGAAGGCATCTCCCTCGTTGAGCGGAGTTGTCATCGGTAAGCGCTTGTTCTCTCGTGCTATCAAGACGCGTAGTTCAAAATTGGCCGATAAGGCTTTGATGCCCAAGATTGATGAAGAGTTTGAGGCTAAGTTCCAAGCTTTGAAGAACATCTTGGTTGACAAGTTGATGACCTTGACCGAAGGTAAAACTTCACAAGGTGTTAAGGACTATTTGGGAACCGACGTAATACCTAAGGGAGCCAAGTTCACAAAGAAAGACTTGATGATGCTGGATTACACCACTATCCAGTTGAGCAAGTGGACCGCTGATGCCCATAAAAACGAGATGATTCATGACCTTGTTATCAACTTCCTCAAGAAGTATAAAGAAGTTGATGCAGAATTGAAGCGCAAGAAATTTGCCATCACCATCGGTGACGAATTGCCTTCAGGAATCATTCAGATGGCCAAAGTTTATATCGCCAAGAAGCGCAAGATTGGCGTAGGTGACAAGATGGCCGGTCGTCACGGAAACAAGGGTATTGTATCACGCGTTGTGCGCCAAGAGGACATGCCGTTCCTTGCCGATGGTACTCCAGTTGATATCGTACTGAATCCGTTGGGTGTACCTTCACGTATGAACCTCGGTCAGATATTCGAGGCTGTGTTGGGTGCTGCCGGTGCCAAATTGGGTGTAAAATTTGCAACCCCCATCTTCGACGGTGCTTCGTTAGACGATCTCTGCGAATGGACAGACAAGGCCGGATTGCCTCGCTTCGGTAAAACCTACCTGTACGATGGTGGAACCGGTCAGCAGTTCGACCAGCCTGCAACTGTTGGTGTGACTTACATGTTGAAACTCGGTCACATGGTTGAGGACAAGATGCACGCCCGTTCAATAGGTCCGTACTCACTGATTACCCAGCAACCTCTTGGAGGTAAGGCACAGTTCGGTGGTCAGCGTTTCGGAGAGATGGAGGTTTGGGCACTTG
>CAZTPB010000254.1:0-2425 GCA_964614555.1 uncultured Bacteroides sp. | reverse complement strand
ACTTCGGTGTGGAAGAGTTACTAAATACCTTTGTAGAGATTGCTCCCAGTCCCCGTCCGGTGAAATCGGAAGAGCGTGATGTACAGCCCGAAGAGCCTAAGTTTACCGGATTCATCTTTAAGATTACGGCAAACATCGACCCCAACCATCGTTCTTGTGTGGCCTTTTGCAAAATCTGTTCCGGTAAGTTTGTTCGTAATGCACCCTATTACCATGTACGTCATGGAAAGACACTCCGTTTCTCCAGCCCCACACAGTTCATGGCACAGCGCAAGACCACCGTGGATGAAGCGTGGGCAGGCGACATTATTGGTTTGCCCGATAACGGCACCTTCAAGATTGGCGACACGTTGACCGAAGGCGAATTGCTACATTTCCGTGGGTTGCCCAGTTTCTCACCCGAGATGTTTAAGTACATCGAGAATGCCGACCCTATGAAACAGAAACAATTGGCTAAAGGTATCGACCAGCTGATGGACGAAGGTGTGGCACAGCTCTTTGTCAACCAGTTCAACGGACGCAAACTCATTGGCACTGTGGGACAACTGCAGTTTGAGGTTATCCAATACCGTTTGGAGAACGAGTACAATGCCAAGTGCCGGTGGGAACCCGTCAGCCTCTACAAGGCCTGTTGGATAGAGAGTGACGATTTGGAACAACTCGAAGCTTTCAAGAAGCGCAAGTACCAGTATATGGCTAAGGACCGCGAGGGTCGCGATGTCTTTTTGGCCGATAGCGGATACGTACTCCAAATGGCTCAGAACGATTTCGAGCACATCCGCTTCCACTTCACCAGCGAGTTCTGAGTTTGCACGGTTTGCGTAGCCTTTTTGGAAAAACCATCAGGATATTCCAATCCTCGTAATTCCATCCAAAGCGGACGGGCGTTGCGCTGGATTCCATCAGCTGATGGGGAAGGGAAATTTCCATCAGCCGTCCGGAGGAATTCCATCAGCTGATCGGGGAAAAGCTGTCAGCTGATGGTCCGTTTCCCTCCTTTTTGCGTCAGTCCCAGCGAAGCGTATCTCCTCCGCCAACCGACCCCCAGGGCGGTTGTCTCCTTCCCCTCTTCTGCTGTCAGGAGAGGGGACTGAGGGGAGAGGTTTCATTTCATTTCTTTTCTTCTCTTTTCCTTTCATTTCTTTTCTTTGTGGGCAAATGCCTGAAGTTTTGAAATCGCCATTTACAATAACCTTCTCTTTTGGCTTGTTGTTATTTGCTTGATTTAGTGGATGTTTGTCTTCTATGAGCTTGGCTCTTTCATTTTCGTCAAGCAACAATAACTCCTCTACAATATGGACGTTTTTTCGGCCGAGTTTGCGGCAAATGGTCATATAGTCTTCCTGTATTTCGGCCGATGTCAGCACGGCATATTTCCGGTAGATGCGTCCGTCGAAGAGTTTCACTTGGCAGCAGGTGTCAATGATGTGTTCCACCTCAGCCTCTTCGAGATGGAATATTTCGGCCGTGTCGAGCACAAGTTCTTCGCAAAACTTGAGGGCATACCCCTCCACGCGATAGGCCTCGCTGAGCAGGTAGATATAGACGAGCACACCGTCATTGCCGCACAGGCGGCGCAGGCGCTTGACGTGATGATTGAGGAAAAAGTCTGTAGGGAAACAGAAATAGTCGAATCCTTTTTTGATATTTGCCATAGGGATGTGTGTGTTGAGTGTGAATGAAGGTGATTGTTGCTGCGAAGATAAGCATAATTTTTCTAACTGCAAAATCCGTGTGTCCTGAGGGTGAGGCCCGGCTTGCCCGCAATGTGGTGGGAAAAGACAAAATGCAAGTCGCAAAATTTGTTTTCCAGCCCGCATTTGCCATAAATCCAAGCCGCATTTTACCCAAGTGCAAGTCGCAAAATAAAAAATGCAAGCCGCAAAATCAAGGAGGCACGCTGTGAGAAGAACTGCAATTGGGAGATTGACAACCATTGGTTATGGAGCATTCGAAGATTGTTCGGTTCTTGACAATGTAGTTATTCCTGCTAAAGTAACAACCCTTGGGAATGCCATATTTTTAAATTGTACCAATTTGGCTACTTTGTACAGCGAAGCTACTTCTGCCCCATCGTGTGGTTATTTAGGAACTCCTAATCTGCAGATTATTTATGTGCCCATCGGTAGTGGTGCCTCCTATCGCAATACTGCTCCCTGGAGCTACTATTACATAGAGGAAAAAGCAACCAAGTACAACCTCATCTACACAGTGGATGGTGCAGAGTACAAGAAGACAGAAATGGAATACGGTGCTGCCATCACTGCTGAGGCCCTTCCCGTAAAAGAGGGTCACACCTTCAGCGGTTGGAGTGAGATTCCTGAGACCATGCCGGCACAGGATGTAGAGGTGACAGGTATGTTCACCGTAAACAAGTATGAAATTGTCTATAAAGTGGATGGTGAGGTCTATCACAAAGACAGCA
>CAZTPB010000253.1:0-2435 GCA_964614555.1 uncultured Bacteroides sp. | reverse complement strand
CAAAACCTCAACCACGTCGGTGATGCCATACTTGCTTAAATCTAAATTTGCCATTTTTCTTTCTAAATTAAAAAAGTTATTTCTATTTCTTAGTTATCTACCAAGCCTATTTAATCGGGTGCAAAGATACATTTTTATTCCCTGAACGGAAAACTTATTAAAGAAATATTTCCGCATTGGTGAAAGTTTTATATTTGTGTAACAAAACTGTCACTCCGAGTTTGCAAATCCATCAGCCTTATTCCAGCGTCAGGTCGTTTTCCATCAGGTCGTCCACCGTGCCAGAATCAGTCTGCATACTCAGGTGATAGGTGTGCGCCTCCGGGTCGTGCGTGATAACAGCTTCGAACACGACGGGAGCCTCACCCCGGGTGCTCATCTGCACCTTGGCTTCGCTTTCATTCACCTGATAGACACTATGGATGATACGCCTTGCTATCTCAATGCCTTCGACACTATCCGGCGACTTGACATAAAGCACCAGTGTGCCGTAGCAAAGGCCACCATCCCCGTCGGGGATATTCCCTTCATAGAGGTTCATTGCCAAGTCATAACGTTCGTATCCACCGTTGTTGTCGTCTTTCAAGTAGGTGACATTGCTGACAAAAGGCCCATTGGGCACCGAGTCTGTCTCTTCTGCCACAGGCGTACCCGCATAGACGTTGTCCGACTCACGTATCACCACTTCCGAACTTCCACCGGCTTTTTGCTGCCTGTTTTGGCAAGAAAGCACCAACAGCAACAGGGCTAATATCCAACAATTCTTCATCTGCATCTTTGTCTTTTTCGAATTTGCGCACAAAGATAACAATTCTTCATTGAAAAAAGCAGTATTTCTTTGAAAATAACTCTTGGTTATGCAGAGACAAGCGATTCGGCAAAACAAAGCACAGGATTTGAAGGAAACATCAAAATCCTACCTTTTCATAAAATAAATGGCCACGGATGTGCAGGATTCAGGATAATTCCTTACCTTTGTGGCATTCTTGAACAATATACAATATGGAAATCAGACAATATATCCAAGAAAATGAAACACGGATGCTCGACGAGCTGTTCAGCCTCATCCGCATCCCCAGCATAAGTGCCCTGCCCCAACACAAGCCGGACATGGAGCGTTGTGCCCGTCGTTGGTGCGAACTGCTTCTGCAAGCCGGAGCACAAAAAGCAGAACTGATGCCCTCTGACGGCAATCCGCTGGTATATGCCGAGTATATCGTAACCCCCGACGCACCTACCGTACTCGTCTATGCACACTATGACGTGATGCCTGCCGAGCCGCTGGAACTGTGGCAAAGTGCCCCTTTCGAACCGGAAGTGCGCGACGGGCGCATCTATGCCCGAGGAGCTGATGACGACAAAGGGCAGGGCTTCATTCAGGTGAAAGCCTTTGAATACCTTGTGCACGAGGGACGTATGAAGCACAACGTGAAGTTCATCTTCGAGGGAGAAGAAGAGATTGGCTCGCCCAGTTTAGCGGCTTTCCTCGAAAAGCACCGCGAACTGCTGAAGGCTGACGTTATCCTCGTTTCCGACACCTCAATGCTGGGAGCCGACCTGCCTTCCCTTACCACCGGTCTCCGCGGATTGGCTTATTGGGAAGTGGAGTTGACAGGCCCCAACCGCGACCTTCATTCGGGACACTTTGGCGGAGCCGTAGCCAACCCCATCAATACCCTTTGCAAGATATTGGCACAGATGACCGACGAGCAGGGACGTATCACCGTGCCCCACTTCTACGACGATGTGGAAGAAGTACCCGCCGCCGAACGTGAAATGATAGCCCGCATCCCCTTTGATGAAGAGGCTTATAAGGCTGCCATCGGCGTGGAAGAACTGCAGGGCGAGGCCGGCTACAGCACTTTGGAGCGTAACAGTTGCCGCCCGGCGTTCGACATCTGCGGCATCTGGGGAGGCTACACGGGCGAAGGCTCAAAGACAGTGCTTCCGTCGAAAGCTTATGCCAAGATTTCGTGCCGCCTGGTGGCCAACCAGAACCACGAGAAAATCAGCCGCCTCGTAGCGGACTACCTGAAAAAAATATCTCCCAGGTCTGTGAAAATAAAAGTGACTCCAATGCACGGCGGTCAGGGCTACGTATGTCCCATCTCCCTGCCGGCCTACCAAGCGGCAGAAAAGGGCTTTGCCAAAGCTTTCGGCAAGCAGCCTTTGGCCGTACGCCGTGGCGGAAGCATCCCCATCATTGCCGACTTCGAGCGCATACTCGGCATAAAGACAGTGCTCATGGGATTCGGTTTGGAGAGTGACGCCATCCATTCGCCCAACGAGAACTTCCGCCTCGACATCTTCCGCAAGGGCATCGAGGCCGTGGTGGAGTTTCATGAAGGGTTATGATTGGATACATGAACTACTGACGGGCAAAAAAACAAAATCCAAGACTCATTATGACCCACCTGATCAGGCAATTTACCGAT
>CAZTPB010000252.1:0-2435 GCA_964614555.1 uncultured Bacteroides sp. | reverse complement strand
TATGTATAGCATCAAGAATAGACAAGTCGTTAAAAACATTAATGGCTGAATCCGGGGAGTCTATAGGCGCAAAAGAATTTGATTATGAAAAAGTTTTTTTCTTTGATTGCGTTGTTTTCCTGTGCAACTGTAAGCTATGCCCAAAGTTCCATGTTGGCTACCCTCAATCACGAAGGTACAGTTTCCACATTCTATGGTGCCACCGCCTTGCGCGATGCCCACAATGCTGCCGTTCATGGGGATGTCATCACCCTCTCTTCGGGTTCGTTCGTATCTACAGACATCACAAAGGCCATCACCCTGCGTGGTGCAGGTATGGAGGTCGATACTCTTTCGGGTACAGAACCTACGGTGATTTCTGGTGACTTCAATATTCAGATAGCAGACACAATTCCCCAGCGACTGACCATAGAGGGTATATACCACAACCAATACATCTACTACAAAGAGACGCTCACCAATGCCTTATTTTTGAAGAGCAGATTGAATTTTGTAACAAATAGCGGTGTTGCAGCGCTGAAGAATGCCAGTTTTATACATTGCAGGATTGCAAATCATCTCCGATTGGAAGAAAACAGTTCAGCCTCATGTATCAATTGCGCAATTGAAGATCCTTATTCCAATAATGCAAGCACCTCCAACTTTGAGCTCCAGAATTGTGTGATAAAATTCCAAGACAACAGCCCAAGTCAAATTTGTTCTTCTACGTTTAAGAATTGTTTGATATGGAGTACTGGCGATTTTTACAGCGCTGGAAAAATATCAAATTCTTGTATGGCATACAATTGTGTAGGATTTAATCAGCACAGCAATTCCCCATTGTTTGCAAATATCCCCAACTCCACCAACGTTCATGTTGATAACATCACAACCGTATTCAAGACCTACACCGGCCAAAGTCTTCAGAAACTGGACAGTGAGAACTTTGAATTGACCGATGAGGCAAAGAGCAAGTATTTGGGTACAGACGGTACACAGGTAGGCATCTACGGAGGTTCGTTGCCTTTCACTTCCACTCCCAGCAATCCGCAAATCACGAAGTGCAATGTGGCAGCCAAGTCAACAGCCGATGGCAAACTGAGTGTGGATATTGAAGTAAAGGCTGCTGAGTAAGTCTAATCAAAAAACTTCATTTGCGTATGCGAAGAACTTTATTTTTCGCCCTCTTGCTCTGTCTGCAATGGACTGCATGGGGGCAGGCCACCTATGACTACCGCTACTGGTTCGACACGGACGAGGGTAATCAGCGGACGGGCAGTTTTGCAGCAGACAGTTGGCACATCGATGCCGACTTGAGCGGGTTGGACTGTTCGCTACACGCTATCCACATCCAGGTGAAGGACACGGCGGGTGTGTGGAGTGCGCCCGTGACACGTCATTTCATCAAAATGACAGCGGGCAGTGCCACAGGGGCTTACTATTGGTTCAATGATGACTTTGCCGGCCGTCAGCCATTGGCTTCGGTGAGCGGAAGGTTTGATATAGACGTTTCGGCTTTGCCCGAATCGATGCACTATTTCCACTATCAGGCAAATGACGGTGCCGGTACAACTTCGGCTCCACAGACAGCCCTTTTCCTGAAGATGCCCGATATAAAGACCATGAAATACCGCTACTGGATGGACAACGACCAATCGACCATGCGGGGCGGAGACTTTACGGGTGGCCCCATGATGATAGACGTATCGGAAGCAGCTGACGGTTTCCACATCATCTACTTCCAAATGGAAGGGGTAGGAGGAGCATCAGTGCCTGCCAACCGTATGTTCATCAAGATACCGCAAACGGAAAACATCGGCGAGATGACCTGCGTCTGCACCATCGACGGCAAACTGTACAAGCAGGAGCAAGTACCTTCGTCGGGCGGACTTGTTGACTGGACACTCGATGTCAGCACGCTGTTCCAAGGTTTGCACCGCATACAAGTACAGGTGCTTACCCCCAGTGGAGCGGCATCAAACGTATATGACAGTTTCTTCTTCCGCACCACCATGCAGGACGAGTTGAAGGACATGACACTCATCTATAGTGTGGATGGCGAGGCATATCAGAGCCAGTCGGGCGACTTCAATACGGGCATGTTCCACTTCGATGTGGATGTATCCTCCTTGGAAGACGGTCTGCACCGCCTCACCTATATGCTCACGAGTGAGACGGGAACAACCACCAAGGTAAGTACGGCTTTCTTCGTAAAGACTCCCTTGGGTGGTCCGGGCATTGTCAGCTACAAGTATTGGCTGAACGACTATGAGGATGAAGCACGTTTTGTCAAATTGGCCGAACGCAAGAACCCCTACGAGTTGATTTCACTGCTTCCCGTAGATGAATGTCCCATCCGAAGCAGCTGTTTCCAGTTCGAGGTTGAGGAAGACGGCACACCGATGGTCTATGCCAAGAACGACATTCACCTGCAGTTCTTCGATGTGTCCAACCGC
>CAZTPB010000251.1:0-2442 GCA_964614555.1 uncultured Bacteroides sp. | reverse complement strand
ATCCACACACTCACTCCTCTCAAAAAAAGAAAGGAGGTTATAAAAACGGTGCAAATTTAGATATAATTTTCGATTTATATGCCAGTGGCTTTTCCACCAGGGAGGATTCGCTGCTTTCATTCTTTTGTGCGGTATCACAGTGAATGCCGGCATCTATCTGCTCGATGAATATGCAAACATACGCAAAGAACATCCGTGTCTTCTTCCCATCCATGCTTACTTGAAAGCTTGGAACGTGAAAATTGTGCCTGTTTTGCTGACAGTGTGCTCCACGATTCTCGGATTTATACCTTTTATGATAGGTACGGAAAAGGAAGCGTTTTGGTTTCCTCTGGCGGCAGGAACCGTAGGAGGACTCATCATGTCTTTGGTAGGACTTTTTCTGTTTCTGCCTATATTTTGCTTGCCGAAGTACGGATTTTTCAAAACTTGTGCGAGTCAATAGGACAGACGGCCTTCGTCGTTGTAGCTGTAGTAGCGTCCGTCTGCGACGATGAGGTGGTCTGTCAAACGGATGTTCATCAGTGCACACGCTTTTCCGAGACGGTCGGTCAGCTGGTCATCTTGGCGGCTTGGACGCGGATTGCCGGATGGATGGTTGTGACAAAGTGCCAGTGCCGTAGCCCGTTTGACGATGGCCTCCCGCATGACGGTGCGTATATCTACCAATGTTTCGGCAATACCTCCGGCTGTGATGCGTTGGCTGTCTATAAGTCTGCTGGCCGCATTTAGCAGCATGACCCAACACTCTTCGGTGGGCAGGTCGCCCAACTTGGGATGAAAGTAGTTGTAGATGTCCTGTGAGGAACGGATGAGCGGCCGTTCGCCCATCTCCGACAGTTTGCGCCGTCGTCCGAGTTCACAGGCTGCCATGATGGTGATGGCTTTGGCCGGACCTATCCCTTTGAATGCACACAGTTGTTCTACGGTCAGTTTTCCTAACTCATTCAGGTTGTTGTTGCAGGCGGCCAATACACGGCGCATCAGCTCTACGGCTGTCTCATCGGTGTTTCCCGAACCGATGAGGATGGCCAGCAGTTCGGCGTCCGTCAGTGCATAGGCTCCTTTTTGTATCATTTTTTCCCTTGGCCGGTCTTCTTCCGCCCATTGGTTGATGGTCAGTTTGGTTGTTTCCATAGCTGGCAGATCGATGGTTGTCGCTACAAAGATAGCACAAATAATCAAGCCGGTTCTAATTCCGGACAAAAAAAGCAACATTCATTAAAGAAAAGACTTTGTGAATAATAAAAGAGGTTAATTCTTTTATCTGTTCATTAAACGAATAGTCAAAAATGTCTATATTTGAAACACATAACGATAATGTGCATATAATGATATATAGAGAGAGCAGAAAGTATGAACAAATGGATGAGATGGGGGCTTGTAGCCGTAGTGGCCGTCGGGTTGGCCGGATGGGGCATATGGTCGCAGATGCCAAAGGAAAACGAGGAGTTGCAATTGGCTGATCAAGTGAAAGTAAAAAGTGGCAAGAAGGCCCTGAATGTGACGGCGGAAGTAGTCCGTCTGCAATCGTTGACTGACGAGATTGTGGTCAGTGGAAGATTGTTGCCGGATGAAGAGGTCAGTCTCTCATTCGAAACTTCCGGTAAGATTATCAGTATCAACTTTACGGAAGGCACTCGTGTGACCAAGGGACAGCTGCTGGCCAAAGTAAACGACGGACCTTTGCAGGCGCAGCTGAAAAAGCTGGAGGCACAGCTGCAATTGGCGCAAGACCGCGTCTATCGTCAGAGTGCCCTGCTACAGAAAGATGCTGTCAGTAAGGAAGCGTATGAAGAGGCACAGACTAATTTGGCTTCGTTGAAAGCGGACATTGAGTTGGTCAAGGAAAATATAGCCCAGACAGAGCTGCGTGCCCCTTTTGACGGGGTCATCGGTTTGCGGCAGGTGAGCGAAGGAAGTTATGCCTCTACAGGCACGGTGGTGGCTACGTTGACCAAGGTCTCGCCTTTGAAGATAGAGTTTGCGGTGCCCGAACGGTATGCCAGTGAAATAAAATCAGGGATGAACCTTACCTTCAATGTGGAGGGGCGCTTGGAAAGCATGGATGCACACATTTATGCGACTGAGTCGAAAGTGGATCAGATTACCCATACGTTGCCGGTGCGTGCGATGTATCCCAATCTGCACGGTGAACTGCAACCCGGGCGCTTTGCCAACATTCATCTGAAGACAAAGGAGATAGCAGGAGCTGTCGCAATTCCCACGGAAGCAATCGTGCCGGAAATGGGAGTGGACAAGGTGTTCCTGTATAAGAATGGGAAAGCGCATCCTGTAGAGATAACCAAAGGAATACGCAATGAAGCCCGTGTGCAGGTGCTTAAAGGCCTTGTGCCCGGAGACACACTGATTGTTTCGGGAACAATGCAGCTCCGTACGGGGTTGAGTGTCACTTTGGATGAGGTGAAGTAATAATTCTTA